>CAYIOH010000039.1:0-6997 GCA_964364975.1 uncultured Bifidobacteriaceae bacterium | reverse complement strand
GGGTCGCGGTTGCAGCTTCTTCGTTGCGCCCACCGAAGCCGTGCTGACGCTCGTCAAATACGACACGCCGCCCGACGGCTCGCGTGCCGAACGCGGTGGCGCGGCGCGTGGTCGCGTCACGCAAACGCGGACGCTGCACTTTGAATTTCTGGGCGCCGATTCGCGCGCGGCGGTGAGTGGCGCTGGCGAGCTGACCGGCAAGGTCAATTATCTCCTCGGCAACGACCCTGCACAGTGGCGGTCGGGCGTTTCGCTTTTCACGCAGGTGCGCGTCGGGGAAATTTATCCCGGCGTGGACCTGGTTTATTACGGCAACCAGCAGCGGCTCGAATACGATTTCGTCGTCGCGCCCAAGACCGACCCGCGCGCGATTTCGCTGCACGTCACCGGCGCGGACAACATCCGGGTGGATGCGCAAGGTGACCTCGTCTTCACGCTGGGCCGCGACGAAATCCGCCAGCCGAAGCCGCTCATCTACCAGACCGTGGCCGGTATGCGAAAAGAAATCCCCGGCGGTTACCGGCTCACGGACAAACAAACGTTTGCCTTCCAAATCGGCGATTACGACTGCGAACTGCCGTTGGTGATTGATCCGGTATTGAGTTACTCGACGTTCTTCGGCGGCACCGGCAACGATATCGGCTGGGACATTGCGTTAGACACGAACGGTTTCGTTTACGTGGCTGGCGAAACGATGTCCGCCGGACTCGCGACCCCGGGTGCGTTTCAAACCACGAACCGCCTCGGCACCCAGTTCGGCGGCGACGCGTTCATTGCCAAGCTCGACAACCTGGGCACGACGCTTTCTTATCTGACCTACCTCGGCGGCAAGGGCGATGACGCGGCGCTGGGTCTGGCCGTGGACGGCGCAGGCAGCGCGTTTGTCACCGGCTTTACGAGTTCGACGAATTTTCCGCTCGCCTCCGCTCTCCGCACCAACCTCAGCGGCACGAAGGATCCGACGTTCGGTGTGTATCCGCTTGACGCGTTTGTGACCGAGCTGAACACAAACGGCACGGCGTTGGTCTTCTCGACCTACCTCGGTGGCAGCGCGGACGACGAAGGCATCGGCATCGCTGTGGACCCGGCGGGCAACGTCTACGTCACCGGTTTCACGGCTTCCACGAATTTCCCGACTGCCGGCGCTTCACGGACCAATTACAACGGCGGCCGCGACGCGTTCGTCTCGAAGCTCAACCCGGGCGGGTCGGCGTTCGTTTACTCGATTTACCTCGGCGGCACAAACGCGGACAATGGCGAAAGCATCGTGGCGGACGCGGCGGGCAACGCCTATGTGACCGGCTTTACCGGCTCCACGAATTTCCCGAACACCAACGCCGTGCAGCAATTCCTTAACAACCCGGCAACTGGCGCGACCAACCACATTTTGGGCGCGAATGACGTGTTCATCACCAAGATCAACCCCGACGGCAGCGGGTTGGTTTACTCGACGTTCCTCGGTGGGGCGCGCGACGACATCGGCTTCCGCCTCACGTTGGACGCGGAGACGAACGTTTTTGTGACCGGCTCGGCCGTTTCGACGGATTTTCCAATCAGCCCAGCCTCGAACACGAACTTGCCGAGGGGTGTGAGTGCCGCGAACCTGCTGTCCGACGTGTTCGTGACGAAACTTGACGCCGCCGGCTCGAACTGGATTTATTCGGTGGAGTTCGGCGGCACGGCCCGGGACGAGGCTTGGGATGTGGCCGTGGATTCTGCCGGTAGAGCGCACGTCGTGGGCGTGACGCTCTCGACAACTTTCCCGACAACCAACACTTCCAGCCTCCTGGGCGCGACCAACTCCGGCGGATCCGATGCGTTCGTGGCCGTGATCAACAGCAACGGCACAGCCTTCGTGCGCTCGGCCTGTCTCGGCGGTTCGGGTAACGATTTCGGCTACGGCATCGAAGTGGACGGTGCGGGCAACGATTACATTGTCGGCAAGACCTCCTCCACTAATTTTCCGACGGCGGCGCCGTTCCAGCCCGCGTTCGGTGGCACGAACGACGCGTTCATGGCGAAGATCGTAGTCGAGCCGACGCTTGCCGAGGTTGTGACGGGTGAAAACGTGGTGCTCTCGTGGGCCGCCTTTGCGCCTGAGTTCACGCTGCAATCGAAAACCGACGTCGTGTCGAGCAACGGTTGGGTGGATGTAGCCACGCCACCGGTGCTGGCCGCCGGCTGGCACACCGTCACGCTTGGTGCCACCAACGACGCCCTGTTTTTCCGCCTGCGCCAACCGTAGGTTGGAGTCCAGCCTTCAGACTGTCCCCCAAAGGCACGCTGAAGCGTGGACTCCAGCTTATCCTGAACGTTTTTCCGCCCGGCGATGTCTGATTTTCCAACCGGACGACTGCCTCACTTTAGAGTTGGCGTAACCGGTGAATTCTGTTTTCCTCTGTCTATGAAAAATATGTTTCGCAGGATGCTTTTGGCGGCGGTGCTGGCCGGAGTATTGACCGGTTCGGCTTGGGCACAAACCCGCATCGCCACCGTGGATTTGCGCAAGCTGTTCGACGGTTACTGGAAAACCAAGCAGGCGGATGCCGCGCTCAAGGAGCGGGCCGCCGATCTCGACAAGGAATACAAGGGCCTGCGCGACGATTACCAAAAGAGCAAGGAAGAGTACAAGAAATTGCTGGCTGACGCCAACGATCAGGCCGTGGCTGCCGAGGAGCGTGACAAGCGCAAGCAGGCGGCGGAGGCGAAGCTCAAGAACATCAAGGAAACCGAGGAAACGGTCGTGCAGTTCGAGCGCCAGGCGCGCACCACGCTCGACGAGCAGAAACGCCGGATGCGCGATAATATTGTCAACGAAATCCGCATCGTCGTGAACGCCAAGGCCAAATCCGCGGGCTTTGGGCTGGTGGTGGATACCACGGCGGAGAGCATCACCGGCACGCCGGTGGTCATTTTCACCAGCGGGGAAAACAACCTTACCGAAGACGTGCTTTCCCAGCTTAACGCCGGTGCTCCGGTCGAAACGACCAAACCGACGGAGAAAACGAAGGAAGAACCGAAAAAGGAAGGGAAGAAGTAACAGTGCCGCGCGTCGGAAATTCCGCGTGGCGTACAAGTAAAAGTATTCCGGCGTAACGCGGCAACGGTTCTGAAATGCTCTCGACACATCGCGCGAGCTGTCCTTAAATCAGCGCGGGATTGGTGTTTCGCAAAGATTTATGAGCACGACATTCTTCCGGGGACTGTTTTTGTTGGCGTTCACCGCAGTCGCTGCCCTCGGTACCGAAGTCATTGTGGAAGATGCCGATGGCGCGTTGGGAACGACGCGGTCACCGGTGGCAGCGCCAGTCAAGTTGAGCCGGAGTGAGCGCCGCGCGGCAGTCGAAGGGCGGTTGCAGCTTCGCGAGCTTTCCCCCGCAGGGTCATCGGTCAAGGCAGCCGTGCCGGTGCAGCTTTTTTCGGCCGGGACGGCTGGCGGTTCAGCACGGATTAGCTGGCTCATGCCGCCGGGGTCGCCAGGCAAACGAACTTTCAAGCTTCAAGCGACTCGTAGTGGGACAGGCCCGGAGGTGATCGCAAAGCAGGACGCGGCCAGCGGCCAGTTTGACATCACGGACGCCGGCAAACCCGTTCTTCGTTACAACTACGCGAGTATCGAACCTGGCGATTTCATCACGAACGTCGTGCCGGCGAACCGCATTTATGCCCGCGCCCGCAGCGATTACATCCATCCGCTCTTCGGTCTCGATGGTGAAACACTCACGAAGGACTGGCCCAAAGACCACCCGCATCATCGCGGCATTTATTGGGCCTGGCCGGAGGTGGACTGGCGCGGCCAGCGCGGCGACCTGCACGCGCTGCAAAAGGTTTTCGCAAAGCCCATCGGTAAATGCATCGCGATCAGCGGTTCGGTGTTCGCGCAGATCGAAGCTGAGAACGTTTGGAAATGTGAGGACGGTGAGTCACTCGTTCACGAGCGCGCCACCATCCGCGCCTACCACGTCACTGGCGATGACCGCCTTCTTGATCTTGAGTTTCAGTTCACGGCCCTCAACGACACCGTGTCGCTCGCGCGCCGCGGGACGCTTCATTACGGCGGGCTGAACCTCCGACTCGCGAAGGTCGCCGGGCAGGAAATCATCTTTCACACCGATCCGACGAACACCGCGCCGCGCATGGCGTGGGCTGGGCTTTCCGGCATGTTCGACGACTCGCCGCAGTCGTCCGGCATCGTGGTGCTCCAACACGCGGCCAATCCCGATTACCCAGGGGATTGGGTGAAGTTCCCGGAAATAAACTGGTTTCAGCCGACGTTCCCTGCGAGCGGCACTCGTTACGAATTGAAGAAAGGCGAACCTCTCATTTTGCGTTTCCGGCTGTGGCTGCATCGCGGCGCGAAGGCCGGCGAGGAATGCTGCGCCGCGCATTGGCGCGCTTACCAATCTCCGCTTGCACCAACTGCTTTTTCAGCCCGTTGAACCCCAAACCTCTAAGCTCATCATGAACAACGAACCAAACACAGCCACTTCCCGTCGCGAGTTCATTCAAAAAGCCGCGACCATCACCGCCCTCGGTTTCGCCGCGCCGCACCTCGCGTTCGGCGGAAGCCCCAAACCCGCGCGTAAACCCTCGCCCAACAGCCGCATTCACGTCGGCATCATAGGTTGCGGCGGTATGGGCCGCGCGAACCTGGGCATCTGTGCCCGCGAGCCGGATGTTGTGGTCACCGCCGCGTGCGACGTGTTCGATGCCCGTCTCGAAGCCACAGTCGAGCAATTCAAACCGACGTGCAAAGGCTATGCCGACTTCCGCGAAATGCTCCAGCAGCCGGACCTCGATGCCGTCATCATCGCCACGCCGCCGCACTGGCATTGTCTGTTGGCCATCGCCGCGTGCGAGGCAGGCAAGGATATCTACCTGCAAAAGCCGATGACGCTGCATCTGGGCGAAAGTTTGGCTGTGCGAAATGCCGTCAAGCGGCACGACATCATTTCCCAGATCGGCACGCAGATTCACGCCTCGGAAAATTATCGCCGCGTCGTGGAGTACATTCGCAGTGGCAACCTCGGCACCATTGGCACGGTGCGCACGTTCAACGTGATGAACCAGACAGCGGCGGGCATCGGTTTTTCCAAGGAGAACAACCTGCCCGAGGGAATGAACTGGGACTTTTGGTGCGGGCCGGGGCCGTTGATTCCGTACAACCGCACGTTGGCGGGGAACGCTCACAATCACGGTTCCTGGATGGCGTACAGCGGCGGTTGGACGCCCGGCATGGCGCCGCACATCATTGATTTGCCCGTCTGGGCGCTTGATCTCGGCTATCCCATCAACACCAGCGCATCGGGCGGGCGGTTCATCATCAAGGACGACGGCGACGCCTACGACCATCACGAAGTGCTCTGGCAGTATCCGAAGATGACAATGACCTGGATGTCCTCGCTCACCAACAGTTACGGGTTTGACTTGCATGGCGAGCCAAAGCCGCGGGGCCGGTTGGGCATCTACTTTCACGGCGTCAACGGGACAATGTATGCGAACTACGACATGTTCAAAATCGTGCCCGAAGGCGACGCGATGAAAGACCTGCAACCGCCGCCGCACTCCATTCCGCCCTCGCCCGGCCACGAGCGCGAGTGGCTCGATTGCATCAAGTCGCGCCAGCAACCGAGTGCCAGCGTGTTCTACCACACGCGCGTGGACGTGCCGATCGTGCTGAGCCTGCTGTCGCTCAAGCTGCGCCGCTCGATCCGCTTCGATCCCGCCAAGGAAAAAATCGTCGGCGATTCTGAAGCCGCGAAGCTGGCTGTGCCGAAATACCGCGCGCCGTGGAAGTTTCCGAAGCAATACCTCGCGTGACCAACAACGGCTCTCCGAACTCGAAGGAACTTGTCAAACGCGCCTTGAGCGGACTCCCGGTCCCGCGCCCGGCGGTCGGACCGCTCGCAGTGCATTACTGCGCGAAGCTCGCGGGCGCTTCCCTCCGCGATTATACGCTCAAACCCGGCGTCTTGGCCGGTTGCGTCATCCGCTATCACCGGAAATTCCGACCGGACGCCGTTTGGATGTCTGCGGACACGTGGGTAAATGCGCAGGCGATGGGCGCGGCGGTGGCCTTCCCGGGTGATGACCAACCGCTTGGTGGCACTGGCGAGCCGCTCATCAAAACCGCTGCCGATATTGACCGCATCCCCGTGCCCGACCCGTCTTCGCAAGGTCGCTGGCCGCTGATGCTCGAAGCGATGCGCCGCATTCGCAAGGCGCTCGGCGATGAGGTTTTCCTCGTCGGTTGCTTTGATCAATACCCGTTCTCACTGGCCTGTGCGGTGATGGGGATTGAGTCGGTCATGGTCGCGGTGGTTGAAGACCCGGCCATGATCAGGCGGTTGCTGGAACGCTGCGCGGACTACACGGTCGCCTACGCCTGCGCCCTCGCGGAAGCGGGCGCGGACATGTTGAGCGGCGGCGCTTCGAGCGGGGCATTGCTTGGCCCAAAGCTTTATCGCGAAATCGCGTTGCCGTTCGAGCAACAGGTCATCGCCCGGATCAAGGCGAAGACGGGGTTGCCGGTTTCGCTGCACATGTGCGGCAACGCCACGCCCATCCTCGCGGACATGGTGAACTCCGGGGCGGATGTTTTGGAAATGGACCAGCGCACGGACATGCGCGATGCCTGCCGGGTGATCCCGCGCCACATCGCGATCTGGGGCAACCTCGACCCGGTCGCCGTGCTCGCCCAAGGCACGCCCCAGGATGTGGTTCGGGCCGCAAAGGAATTCATCCAAACAATGAACGCCGCCGGCCATCAACGCTTTGTCCTCAGTTCGGGATGCACGCTGGCAATGGAGACGCCGGATGAAAACCTCCACGCGCTCATCAACGCGGCCAGAAATTATCCGAACCTGAATTAAAACCATGACTTGGAAGTTCTGCACTGTCGCCAGCATTATCGGTGAACTCGGACGCGCAGAACTCGGGCAAGGTAGGGCGCGTCACTCCGTGCGCGCCGCAAGCCGGATAAGGCCAGTCAAACGGC
>CAYIOH010000038.1:0-14888 GCA_964364975.1 uncultured Bifidobacteriaceae bacterium | reverse complement strand
CTCAAGTGCGATGAAAAACCTTTTGGGACAGTTTCGGAGTGACGCGCCCTACCACCCATGTTGCAGAACTTATTTGTCACAGAAATAGCATGACGACGCCATCGCACAATCTCCGGCTTTCGCCCGCCGACTTGCGACTTGAGGTCGAGCGCGGAACTCGCCTGCAAGACGTTCTTTTTGGACAAGGCGTCGAGTTTCCCTGCGGCGGACGCGGGCGCTGCAAAGGTTGCCGCGTGAAAGTGCTGCGCGGCACTTTGAACATTACCGCCGAAGAAAAGAGCCTGCTCACCAAGGCCGAGCTTGACGCGGGATGGCGACTGGCGTGCCGCCATTCCCTCAACGGCGATCTCGAACTGGAGCTGGCGCAATGGGAGATGTCGGTGCTGAGCGATGAGTCCAAGTTCGCGTTCCAACCGCGCGAAGGTTTGGGTGTGGCCATTGACCTCGGGACGACGACCATTGCGGCCCAGCTTCTCGACTTGCAAACCGGCAACGTGCTCGGCGTGCGAACCGCGCTCAACGCCCAGGCCCGCCACGGCGGGGACATCATGAGCCGGGTGGAGTTTGCCATGCACGGTGGGCAGGCGGAGTTGCAGCGCCTCGTGCGTGAGCAGCTCGGTCAAATGGTGAAGGAACTTCTGGAAAGTCACGCTGGCAAAGCAGGTAGGGACGCGCTGCCGCGCGTCCCGACCGACCAGCAGGTCGGCCCTACCAAAAGCGTCGAGGAATTAAGACGCGTCGTCATCGTCGGCAACACCGTGATGCATCATCTCTTTAGCGGCATCAACATCGCGCCGCTGTCAGCCTATCCGTTTGAGCCGAAGCAGCCGGGCCGGGCCAAACTTTCCCCACGAGAATTGGCGTGGAATTTTCCGGAAAGCGCATTGGTCGAATTTCTCCCCTGTCTCGGTGGCTTTGTCGGTTCGGACATTCTCGCCGGCATTGTGGCCACCGGCTTGCACGAAAGCCGCGAATTGATGGCGTTGATGGACCTCGGCACGAACGGTGAAGTGGTGGTCGGCAATCGCGAACGGATGCTTTGCACCTCGACCGCAGCTGGCCCGGCGTTCGAAGGCGCGCGGATTTGGATGGGCATGCGCGCCGCCACCGGCGCCATCAGCGCCGTGCAGGTGGAGGACAATTTCATCACCTGCCGCGTGATCGGAGGCGGCGAACCGCGCGGCTTGTGCGGCAGCGGCCTGGTGGACGCGGTGGCGGCGGGCCTTGAACTGGAATGGATTCATCCCAGCGGTCGCATGGCCAACCGCACCGAGATGCCGCTGGCCGGGCCGGTCTTGCTTTCGGCGACGGATGTGCGCGAACTGCAACTCGCCAAAGGCGCCATCGCCGCCGGTCTGCGGATGCTCACCGCGCGGCTAGGGGCTTCGCTGGAGGATATTCAACAGCTTCACCTCGCGGGGGCGTTCGGCAATTACATCAGTCGTTCCAGCGCCCAACGCATCGGCCTGCTGCGCGTGCCGTTGCAGCGTGTGCTTCCTGCCGGCAACACCGCCTTGCTTGGCGCGAAGCGCGCACTGTTCGAAGACGCGACTTCGTGGGACACCATCGCGAAAAGCGTCGAGCACGTGTCGCTGAACGAAGACCCGAACTTCCATCAGATTTACGCGGAGGAAATGGGGTTTCCCGGTTGAGCGAGCCTTTTGATTGGAAAGAAGGCTTGAGTCTGGAGCATACTTTCTTCCGATGATTTCCGTGGTTGAACCCCAGCCCGCCGGCGCGGACCTCGTGGCGCAGGTCGAGGAGATTTTTTCGCCGACAGGCATCCTGTCGCGCGCGAAGAATTTTGAGTTCCGACCGCAGCAACAGCAGATGGCTGTAGCGGTGGCGCGTGCGTTGCAAAACGGAGAGCACCTCGCGGTCGAGGCGGGCACAGGCGTGGGCAAGTCGTTGGCGTATCTCGTTCCGGCTATACTTTACGCCATTGCACATCGAAAGAAGGCTGTCGTCTCCACGCATACGATCAATTTGCAGGAGCAGCTCACGGAAAAAGACCTGCCGATGCTTGCGAGCGTGTTCGGCGCGCTGCCCGAGCCGGTGAAGTTCAACTTCACCATGCTCAAGGGACGCACGAATTATCTCTGCACGCGGCGGCTACACAAGGCCGTGCAGCAATCGGGCAACCTGTTCACGTCGTCCGAAGCCGAGGAATTGCAGCGCATCTTCGCGTGGGCGAAGGAAACCAAGGACGGAAGCCTGTCGGATTTCGAGATCGAGCCCGACCCGAAAGTCTGGGCGCAGGTCTGCTCCGAGCGGGGCTTATGTTCGCCAAAAATCTGCGGTTACCAGTCCGACTTCGGCAAAGACCACGGAATTTGTTTTTTTCAACGCGCGCGGAATCGCATTCTGTCATCCGACGTGCTCGTCTTGAACCACACGCTGTTCTTCACGTTGCTCGGCGCCATTGATGAGGAAATCGAGGGTGGCATTCTGTTCAAGAACGACTTCGTGATTTTCGACGAGGCGCACCAGATGGAGCGCGTGGCGTCGAAGCACATTGGCTTGAGCGTGTCGAGCGGACAAATGCGGCACAACCTGAACCGGCTGTGGAATCCGCGAACGGAAAAAGGCCTGCTCGCCACGTTGCGCAAGGGCAGCGCAGTGAAGCTCGTGGCGGACATCCTGAGCGAGTCGGACAAGTTTTTTGAGAACGTCGAAGCCGCGTGTGATGAACTCAACGAGCAGGCTGGCAAAGCCCGCTTCGGTTCGACGGAGAAAGCTTCGCGACGGGAACGCAAGTGGACGGAACTTCGCATCCGCCGCGCCGAACTCGTCAAGGACACGATGACCCTGCCAATCCAGCGTTTGCGGGAAGCGGTGAGCGAGCTCATCAAGGTGAGCGAGGACAAGGACATCGGGCAGGAACTGGTCGAGTGCAACCGTCGCCTAGGGGAATTGAAGGCAGAGGTTGCGGAATTTCTGGGGCAAAGCGTGGAAGATCACGTTTATTGGGTCGAGCGCACGGGCAAGGCGCAAAAAAGCCTGTCGCTGAATGCCGCGCCGATTGACGTGGCGGATTTCCTGCGCCGGCGATTGTTCGAGAGCGACACGAGCATCATCATGACGAGCGCCACGCTCTCTACGACGTGTTCCGTGTTGCGTGTTGCGTCAAGCAGCAAACCCACGCAACACGCAACACGCAACACGCCGCGGCAAAAACAGATTTCAGGCTTGGAATACTTTGTCCACCGGGTTGGAGCAGAGTCTGCCACGCAACTCCAGGTCGGCACACCGTTCGATTATGAGCGGCAGATGAAATTGTTCGCCGTAAAAAAAATGCCCGACCCACGCGAAACTGGTTACGCGGAAGCGTTGGAACATTGGATCGGGCATTTCGTGAAGCAGACGCACGGCAAGGCGTTTGTGCTGTTCACGAATTACAAGCTGATGCAAGAACTCGGCGAACGGATGCAGCCGTTCTTCGACAAGCTGGGTGTCGCGTGTTTTATTCAAGGCACCGGCACGCCGCGCTCGACGATGCTGGAGAAGTTCAAGGACGACGTGGACTCGGTGCTCTTCGGCACGGACAGCTTCTGGCAGGGGGGGGACGTGCCGGGCGAGGCGTTGAGCAGTGTCATCATCACACGCCTGCCGTTCGCCGTGCCGGACCATCCATTGATTGAGGCGCGCATCGAGGCCATCGAAGCGCGGGGTGGAAATTCCTTCAGCGAATTCTCATTGCCCGAAGCGACCCTGAAATTCCGGCAAGGTGTCGGCCGTTTGATTCGCACCAAAACCGACACCGGCATCATTGTGGTGCTGGACAATCGCATTCTCGCCAAGCAATACGGCCAGGCCTTTCTCGACGCGCTGCCGAAGTGTCCGGTGGAAGTGGTCTGAGAGCGGTGGCGGTGTTCCTCACGGCGGTGGGAACCCGAATCACTCTTCGGGCTTGTCGGCGGATTGATGTTCCCAAAGGATGACGTTATGAAGATCGAGTCAAGCTGCAAAAGGAGGTTTCTTTTCTTGTGCGCTTCGGTTTTGATGGCCGCGATGTCTGTGAATGGTCAAACCTCTGCCGGGACGAGTTCGCCGGCAGAAAAGATGCTCGTGGCCGGTCGCCCGCTGGTCATCGCGCATCGGGGGTACAGCCAGATCGCTCCCGAAAACACGCTGCCGTCGTTTCGGCTGGCCAAGAGCGCCGGCGCCGACCTCGTTGAGCTGGACTACCATCACACCAAGGATGGCGTGCCGGTAGTGATTCACGACCACGATCTCGACCGCACGACCGACGCCGTGGCGAAGTGGGGCGGCAGGAAAATCCGCGTTGACAGCAAGACGACGGAAGAATTGCGCGCACTGGACGCCGGGAAATGGCTGGACGCCCGGTTCACGGGCACGCGGTTGCCCTCGCTCAACGAAGCGCTGGACGTGATCCAGGATGGCGGGGCTGCGCTCATCGAGCGCAAAGCCGGCGACGCGGCGACGCTGGTGAAGCTTCTCCACGAACACAAGCTGGTAAACAATCTAATCGTGCAATCGTTTGATTGGGCGTTTCTCGAGGATTTTCACCGGCAAGAACCCGCGCAAATCCTGGGCGCCTTGGGGCCGCCGTCCACCCGGGGCGGCAAGAAGCTTTCGGATGCGGAGAAGATGCTGGATGCGGCATGGATCGCCGGGGCGGCAAAAACCGGCGCACGCGTTGTCGGCTGGAGCCGGTTGATCACGCGCGAAGCGGTGAGCCATGCGCACGCGCGGGGACTTAAGGTCTGGATTTACACGGTCAATGAGCCGACGCTGGCGAATCAGTTGCTCGACTGGGGCGTGGACGGAATCATCACAGACAACCCGGCGCTCATTGGGCCGACATTAGCCTTAAGGAGGGTGAAAGCTTCGCCAGCGCCCTAGTTTGACGGC
This sequence comes from uncultured Bifidobacteriaceae bacterium, assembly GCA_964364975.1. Lineage (GTDB taxonomy): Bacteria > Verrucomicrobiota > Verrucomicrobiia > Limisphaerales > JADLHS01 > JALOTT01. Next base: position 10,013 of record CAYIOH010000038.1, on the reverse strand, counting down.
GCTGATCGCAAGCGAATCCGGTTTCCATGGACGAACGCCTCGCCAACATCCGCCATGTTGCGCTGGACATGGACGGGACGATTTACACAGGCGGAACGCTTCTCAAAGCCACTCTTCCCTTCCTGGCCAGGCTCACGGAACTCGGCATCGGTTACACCTTCCTGACCAACAACCCGGCCAAAAGCGTCACCGACTACCTTGCCCATCTGCAACGGTTTGGCATCCGCGCGAAGCACGACCAAATCTACACCTCAGCGCAGGCCACCATCGAGTATCTCCGCGAACGCTGGCCGCAGGTTCACCGCGTGTTTGCGCTCGGCACACCCAGCATGTGCGAGGAATTCACGCGCGCTGGCTTCTCGCTGACCGCGGACAGCCCTGACGAAGAGCCGGAGGCCGTGCTGGTTGGATTCGACCTGACCCTAACCTATTCGCGTCTGTGCCGGGCGGCGTGGTGGATCAAACGGGGCAAGCCGTTTGTGGCCACCAATCCCGACCGTGTCTGTCCGACCGACCAGTCCACGGTGTTGGTGGATTGCGGTTCCATCTGTGCCGCGCTTGAACGGGCTACGGGCCGCGTGCCCGATGCCGTTCTGGGCAAGCCCGACCCGCGCATGTTGCGCGGCATCCTCCTGCGACATGCGCTCCAGCCCGAACAACTGGCGATGGTTGGCGACCGTCTTTACACCGATATGGCGATGGCGCGGCGCGCCGGCACGCTTGGTGTGCTGGTGCTTACCGGCGAAACGACAGCAGCCGAGGCGGCCCAACATCAACCAGCGCCAGACTTGGTCGTCGCCGACATTGCCGAACTGGGTGAGAAACTGAGCGCGGCACGCGCCGTCAGATGACATGAAGAACGCCATTGCAGAGCAACGAGCGCGAACGGTTCTGGCGCTCAGGGACACGACGCTCAATGTGCTCGTCATTGGCGGCGGCATCGTAGGGGCGGGCGTCGCGCGCGATGCCGCGATGCGCGGATTACGCGTGGGCCTGGTCGAACAACACGACTTTGCCTTTGGCACCAGCAGCCGCTCGAGCCGGCTGCTGCATGGCGGGTTGCGTTACCTGGCCCAGGGTCGCATCGGGCTGGTTCACGAGGCCAGCGTGGAGAAAAAGGTCATTCATCACATTGCGCCGCACCTGGCGGAGCCGCTGCCGTTCATCTTCCCGGCCTATCGCGGCGACAAGGACTGGCCGCTCTGGCAGTTGAAAATTGGCGTGAAGCTATATGACCTGCTTTGCGGCGGGCGCAACCTCGGCCGGTCCACCTGGCTCAACAAGGCCGCCGTGCTGCAAAAGGTATCCGACCTTGCGGGCGCCGGCCTCAAAGGCGCCGTCCGCTACTACGACGGATTTACAAACGACGCGCGGCTGACCATTGATACCCTGCGCTCGGCGGCGAAGGCGGGCGCGGTGGTGTTGAACTACTGCCGGTTCAAAGACGCGAAGCGTGCGGATTTGTGGGAATGTGACATTGAGGACCGGCTGGGGCAAAAAGGTTTCCCAATCCGCGCCCACGCCGTGGTCAACGCCACCGGGCCTTGGGCGGACGGTTTGCCGCACAGCCGGGTAAAGTTGCGCGTGACCAAAGGGGTCCACCTCGTGGTCGAACGGACACGGGTGCCCGTGCCCGAGACGGTGGTTATGACGGAGGGGAAACGCATCCTTTTCGCCATCCCATGGGGTGATCGTACCATCCTTGGCACAACGGACACCGATTACAGCGGATCGCTGGATGAAGTACGCACCGAGGCGGAAGATGTTCGCTATGTACTTAAGATCACCAATCAATTCTTCCCGGACGCGAAGCTGACTGGCAGCGATGTCATCAGCACTTGGGCGGGGCTGCGACCGCTCATCGCTGACCCAAATGGAAAACCCTCGGACATTTCGCGCTCGCATGACATCCAGAACCCCGAGCCGGGTTGGTGGGATGTGGCTGGCGGCAAACTCACCACGTACCGGCTCATGGCCGAGCAAACGGTTGATTGGATCGTTAAAGCGTTAAAAGCGTTAAAAGCGTTAAAACGTGAAATTGGCGTGTGCCGCACTGCGCAGGTGCCGTTGCTGACACCGGAGGAAATCTCGGGCCTTAGCAACCTATTGCCGCCGGAGTTCTGCGAACGCGTCGTGGAACACGGCTGCGCAAACGAATGGGCCGTGCATTTGGACGACGTCATGGTGCGTCGGACCGGTTGGCATTACTACAATCGCGATGCGGCACAGCGCGCCAGGCAGGTGGCCGGGTGGATGGCAGGAGCATTGGGGTGGAACAAGGAAGTTTGCGCTTCTGAAATCCGACGCTACGAAAAAGCGACCGGCGCCAGCCCAACTGCTCAACTGCCGACGAATGTTGCCGCGGGGTAAACCCGTAGCCCCAAATGCTAAACTCCGCAGCCAGTAGGAAAATCGAAGCTCGAACCGCCACACGCCTGGCGATTTCGTTGTTCGGGCTTGGAATTTCCTTCGGACTTCAGACTTCGGGCTTCGGACTTTCAATCTTGGGAAAACAATATGTTCCGCAGCTTGCTCCATTGGTTTAGGCCGGCGCCGCACCTCGCGAGGTTGTCGCCGGCCGAGGTGGACCGTCTCTACCCGCGTTATCGCTGGCGCGTTTTTGAATCCGCTTTCCTCGCCTACGCCACCTTCTACATCGTCCGCAACAACTTCGCGCCCGTCTCGAAGGAAATCGGCGCGGCGTTGCATTATGACAAGTCCATGATCGGCGACATCCTGGCCGGCACAGCGCTCGCCTATGGGCTGGGCAAGTTCGTCATGGGCTACTTCGCCGACCGCAGCGACGCGCGCAAATACATCGCCGTCGGCATGCTGCTCACCGCCGCGCTCAACTTCATCTTCGGCGCGACCGGCAGTTACGGGATGCACGTTTTTCTCTGGACGCTCAATGGCTTTGTGCAAGGAATGGGTTACGGGCCGTGCTCCCGCGGTTTGTCTCATTGGTACAGCGTAAGGGAGCGTGGGACCATCTTCGGCGTCTGGAACATCTCGCACAACATCGGCGGGGGCATCGCGGGCTGGCTCGCCGCCCTGTGCACCGGGTATTGGGGCTGGCCGTCGGCCTTTTATGTCCCGGGTGGCATTGCGACACTCTGTGCGCTTTATCTGTTCTGGCGGATGCGCGATACGCCGCAATCGCTCGGGTTGCCGGCAGTCGAGGAATACAAGAACGATTATCCGCCCGACGAGATGGAAACGCACGAGCGCGAACTCACCGCGCGCGAGTTGCTGATGAAATACATCTTCCCGAACCGGACGCTTTGGATCCTCGCTCTGGCGAACATCTTCGTCTATATCGCCCGTTACGCAATGGTGGACTGGGGACCGACCTACCTCAAAGAAGTCAAAGGCGCGTCGCTCGCCGAAGGCGGTTTCAGCACCCTGGTCATCGAATTCGCCGGCGCGGCGGGTATGCTCTCAATGGGTTGGTTTTCGGACAAGCTCGGGGGCCGGCGGGCACGGGTGAGCGTGATGGCAATGATTCCGCTGACGCTGGCGTTTGCCGGCATTCTCATCGTGCCCGGTGGGATGCTGTGGCTGGACATGGCCCTGTTTGCAGTCATCGGCTTCCTGGTTTATGTGCCGGTGATGTTCTCGGGCGTGGTGTCGCTGGACCTGACATCGAAGAAAGCCGTGGGCACGGCAGCAGGTTTTGTGGGATTCTTCGGCTATGTGGGCCGGGTCATCCAGGGTAAAGGCCTGGGCTGGATTGCCCAACACTACGGCTGGGACGCGGCGCTGTGGTCGGTGGTTGGCTGCACCGCGCTGGGCATTGTGCTGCTGGCGTTCTTGTGGAACGTCCGACCGAGGGGGTAAGCGAGCCATGCTTCCTTGCCCGCCGGTTCGCAACGCGCTGCCAAAGTGCGCGGTCGAAATCGTGTGAACAAGGTGCGAACAAGTTTTTCCGCCTGAATAAAAAAGCCGCTTGTCAGATCTGACTACCGGGTTAAATTTGCCGCGTTAGAACAAAAACCGGGCGTTGGACATAAAAACGTGTGTTGTCCGACGCCCGCTTTGTTTATCAGGCAAGGTTGTGTGCGAAGGACACAAAACGAAGATTGCAGCCTATTACCTGATTAGCCCGTTCATTTTCCATATCTCTCCTCCAACTCTCGAATCAGTGTCTGAACAACCGCTTTGTCTGCATCTCGAAACCAGAGGTTCAGATGGAGTGGCTGAGTGCCAGCAGGTGTGAACGCAGTGTATGACGGGTTGCCAGTGGCATAAACTATCTCTTTGTGGGCGTCGCAAAACGCCAGCCAATGCCGTGCAGCCTCGCGGGTCTTCGGAACGGCCGGGAGCACCAAGTCCACGTGCCTCAACTCTCCGGCGGCAACAAGAGCGGCAAGGTTCGGCAGGGGATCGCCGGGTGGAGTAGCGACCGAAAGGCCCGTGGCTTCGTCTGGCTTGTAGTTTGCGGGATCACGCATGTAAGCGTTGTGGTGCTCAACAACTCGCCAATGGTGCTTTGTAGTCGGCTGGGCAAAGAAAACAAAGTGCGCCGCAAAGCCGAGCACGAAACCGAGAACTATGGCGATGGCGATTCTCATGGCGCGCTCGATCGGGCTAACTGATATTAGATTTTGAGTTTTGCAGCCTAGGCGTCATGTTTTTTGCCCCTCGACTCGTTTTTCTAGCTCACGAATCGCACGAAGCAAGATACGACAACAATACAGGCACAGAAACTGGGGGACGGAAAACAGAGAAATGCCTAAGCCCAGCAGCAGCATCTTGGTGGAAGCCGGCAGTCCAGTATGCACCAGCCAGCCAGGCCCGCCGGTAAACAAGCCCGCGAGACATAAAGCCCCGCCAAGCAGCGCGAGAATCAATAAAGCGACGATTTGGGATCGTCGCGTGATGCGGTCCAGGGTTTGCCTGGCAACCGGAGTATCAAGGTAGGATGTTTTCATGGTGATGTGCGGTGACGCCTCCTGTATTAGATGTAGAGTTTTGCAGCCCAGTATGCATCTCGGAGTTGATTTTGCGCCTGGGAAAATCCTTTGTCCACGGGATTTTCCCATGAAATTGCTTCGATTTGCGACTGCGAAAAGGCTGCAACTCATCGGCTGAGCCGGTTACCACACTTCCACGGGGCCTTTCGGAACGGGAATCTGTTCGCGCTGCGTAGAAGCAGGGTCGCGCATGAAAGAAGCCACCATTGGCGGCGGGCGGAAACGCGATAGCAATTCGCCGTTGTCGTCGAGGAATTGTCGTCGCCAGCGGATGTAGTTCTCCAACACTTCGTGGAACTCTGCTTTGGTGGAAACCTGCACGACGCGCTTGTTGAATTCGTGGCACGGACCAAACCGCTTTGCATACCAGGGCGCGACTTTGCGGAACATCCGGCAACCGAGGTCCTCGCCGAAAACTTCAACCATCAAGTCCAGATGCCGGCACATCACGCGGACGCGTTCGTCGAAGGAGGGTTCGGGTGGGGGTTCGCCATTCCCGGTAGGGCCGACCTGCCGGTCGGCTTGGACGCGCGGCAGCGCGTCCCTACCGATTTTGAGGAAATGAAGGGTGCGCCTGAAAATCCACGGGTCATAAAACGCGCCGCGCCCAATGCTCACGCCGGCGCAACCGGTTTCGTCGAATATTTTTTTTGCGGCCTGCGGCGTGATGATGTCGCCATTTCCAATGACGGGAATGGTTTTCACAGTTTCAACCACTTTGCGGATGCCGGCCAGATTCACCGTGCCGCCGAACCCTTGTTCGCGCGTGCGGCCGTGGACGAAGATTGCGGCCACACCCGCATCTTCCAGCGCGCGGGCGAGGTCGGGAGCAGTCAGATTATCGTCGTCCCACCCGAGCCGCATCTTGGCGGTGACGGGAATTTTCACGGCGTTGACCATGGCGCGAACGAGTGCGGAAGTCTTGTCGAGTTCGGTCATCATGGCCGATCCACCGCCAATTTTGCAGACCTTGCGCACGGGGCAACCCATGTTAATGTCCACGGAGGCAACGCCGATGGATTCGAGATATGCCGCCGCGTCGCGCATTTCCTCGGGCACGCTGCCGAAGAGTTGCACGGCCAGCGGTGAATCGGCGGGCCGGGTTTCAATGAGCTTGAAGGCTTTGGGATTTTTTTCCAGGAGCGACCGGGCGTTGACCAAATCCGAGGTGCAAAGCCCGACGCCGCCAATTTCGCGCACGACGAGCCGGAACGGCAGGTTGGTATAACCCGCCAGCGGCGAGAGAAACAAATTCGATTGCAGAGTCAGCGACCCCAGGCGCATGGAAGGCAGTATAACTGGTCAGGCCAGCCCCGCACGCAAAAGGTGCAGCGTCGCCGCCAAGTTTCACACTGGCCGACAAATTCGTGACAAAGGGTTTTGAAAGTTGCAAAAACACAAACATCGGCGTTAAGCTTCCGCTGCAATGTCCCCAAACCCGGCCAGAGACGCCCGTCATTTGAACGTTTGAATCAAAGGCAGCGTCTGGAATGGTGAAAAAGCATTAAGACGACATGAATGGCATTTTGAAATATGCAGCGTTGATCTACGCGAGTGTAGTCGTCTGTTCTGACGTGGATGCCGCACCGATCCGGGGCTGGCTCAACTGGCGCGGGCCGCAGCAAAACGGTTTTTCCGCCGAAACAAATCTGCCGGACAAGGTTGACCCGCAACACCCGCTCTGGGTCGCCGACTTCCCCGGCCAATCCACGCCCGTCATCGCCAACGGAAAACTTTACATCATGGGCTATCTCGGCGAAGGGCCGGACTTGCAGGAGGGTGTGGCGTGCTTCGACGCTGAAACCGGTCAGAAGCTCTGGCAGCAGCTTTACAATGATTTTCTCAGCGATACGGTTTATCTCCGCTACGCCACGGCGACGCCCGCGATTGATCCGGAAACCGGAAATGTTTACGCGCAGGGCACGCAAGGAATTCTCGCCGGGTTCACGCCCGATGGGAAACTGCTCTGGAAACGTTCGCTGATGGAGGAGTTCGGGCGGCTGACCTTCCCGAACGCGCGCACGGCGTCGCCGGTGATTGATGGCGATCTCGTCATCACACGCGGCATCACCGCCAATTGGGGCGCGCAAGGTCCGGCGGGTGACCGCTTCTACGCGTTCGACAAAAAGACCGGCGAACTCGTCTGGTCCAGCAGCCCGAGCGACCGGCCCAAGGACAATTCCTTCTCACACCCACAGCTCTCCTGGCACAACGGCAAGCGCGTCTTATACGCCGCGCTCGGCGATGGCAGCGTGGCGTGCGTCAACGCGCGCACCGGCGATCCCCTCTGGCGCGTGCCACTCTTTCGCGCGGGCATCAACGCCACCACCATCGTCCACAACAACGACAAACTCATCGCCATCTTTGGGGTGCCGTATGAACCGGGACAGTTGATCGTGCTGAAAATTCCAGACGTCACTCCCACCAACGCCGTCGCTGGACCGGTCGTGCTCGAACGCGAGAAGCTTCAAGTTTGGGCGGCGGACATTTCCACCTCGACCAGTTCACCCATTCTCGTGGGTAACATGATTTACGTCGTCGCGGAAAAGGGTGACCTCTGCGCCGTGGACGTCAATACAGGTGAGATCAAATGGAAACTCAAGCTTGGCATCGAGCAACGTAATTCCTGCCCGTTTTACGCCGATGGAAAGCTTTACGTCCCGATGCTCGATGATCCCGCTGGCAAAGGCAGCGGCGAAGGCGGCGAGGCCGGAACGAAGGGCGCGTTTTACATCATCAAGCCCGGCGATCAGCCGGAAATCCTCCAGCACGCCGAACTTGATGGTCGCTGCTTTGGCACGCCGGTCGCCTACAACGGCAAGCTCTACATGCAAACGACGAAACATCTCTATTGCTGGGGAAGAAAGGGCGACATAGACCCGTATTCGCAATGGAAGACGGGGCTTCTTCCTGAAAAGAAAGATTCGGAAATCGCGCACGAGTCTGGTCCGGCAAAGTCCCTTCAAATCATCCCGTCCGAGGTCACGCTCCGCCCCGGCCAGAATTCTTCATTCCGCGCGCGCAAGTTGGATGCGAATGGCCTCGTCGTTGAGGAGGTTGCGGACATGAAGTCGTTGAAATGGGCGAGCTTCATTCCGCCAACTGCGCGCGTAAAGTCCACGATGAACGGCACGTTCAACGCCGAAGGTAAACTCGTTGCCGACGCTGCCACCAAACCCTCCGCCGGTGCATTCGAGGCGTCGCTCGGCGATTTGAAGGGCTATATCCGCGGCCGTGTGCTGCCGTATTTGCCGCTGAGCCAGGACTTCGAGGCAATCACTCTTTCCGAAACGAATGTGAACGAGGGAGCGGCCTTCGCGTATCCGCCGCTGCCGTGGATTGGCGCGCGGTTCAAATTCGAGGTGCGCGAGAAGGACGGCACGAAATGCCTGACCAAGACGATTGACAATAAATTCTTCCAGCGCGTCACCGTCTTCCTCGGCTCGCCGGTCGCCAGGAATTACACGATGGAAGCCGAAGTGATGAGCGACGGGAATCGCCGCAAGATGTCCGAGGTCGGCATCATCAACCAGCGCTACGCCATCGTGCTCAAGGGTAATGACCAGAAGCTCGAAGTCAGTTCCAACTTCGAGCGCCTGCGCGAGGCAGTGGATTTCAAGTGGCAACCAAACGCTTGGTATCTTCTCAAATCCCGCGTGGACATCGCCGGCGACGGCTCCGGTGTCGTGCGTGCCAAAGCCTGGAAACGCGGCGACGCTGAACCGGACGCCTGGACCATTGAAGTGAAACACAAAACCGCGCATCAGGAAGGTTCGCCAGGCCTCTTTGGTTTCTCACCGCAAGACATGCGCGTTTACATTGATAACATCAAAGTGAATTCCAATTAACCATTCCCTCAATGAACTTTTACACACTGATTCCATGCGGTCGAAATTCAACGCAAAGACGCAAAGACGCAAAGACGCAAAGCCAGACTAGGCAAACGGCTATTCACAAATCCGGCCAACATAATCGGCGGATAGCAGATGAACATTTTTGTTCCAAAATGTTTCCTCCCTTTGCGTCTTTGCGTCTTTGCGCCTTTGCGTTAAGAACCGTTTTCGTTCTTGCCACCCACAGTCTTGTGTTTCCCGCTTCCGCCGCCGACTGGCCGCAATGGGGCGGGCGCAACGTCCGCAACATGTATTCCCCCCAGCGCGGTTTGCCTGACGCGTTCGGCAAAATTGACTTCAAGCCCGGCACCGACGAAATCAGCACCAACGCCGTCAAGAATCTTAAGTGGATTGCCAAGATCGGCTCGCAAAGTTACGGCAACGTCACCGTCGCTGGCGGGAAAGTTTTCATCGGCACCAACAACGAACCGCCGCGCGACAAGCGTCACGACGGCGACCGCAGCATCCTCCTGTGCTTCGACGAAAAGACTGGCGCGTTCCTCTGGCAACTCGTCGTGCCCAAGCTCGCCTCGGGCAAGGTCAACGATTGGGAAAGCCTCGGCCTGCTCTCCTCTCCCACGGTCGAGGGCGACCGCGTTTATCTGGTCACGAGCCGTTGCGAAGTGATTTGCCTCGACGTGAATGGCATGGCCAACGGCAACGACGGTCCGTTCAAGGACGAGGCGAAACATTGCGTGAAGGACGTGTTGCTTGATCGCGGTAAACCCACTGAGCGCCCCGCGCCACCCATCGAACCCGGCGCGCAGGACGCCGACATCATCTGGGTCTATCACATGATGGACGAAATGGGCGTGTTCCCGCACAACGCCTCGAACTGCTCCGTGCTCATCGTGGACGACATCGTTTACACCTGCACCTCCAACGGCCAGGACTGGACGCACTCGAACATCCCGTCGCCCAACGCGCCCAGCTTCCTCGCGCTCGACAAGCGGACCGGCAAATTCCTCGGCGAAGACGACGCGAAAATCGGCCCGCACATTTTGCACGGCCAATGGGGTTCGCCCACGCTCGCTGAAGTGAACGGCAAGAAACTCATCGTGTTCGGCGGCGGCGACGGCTGGTGTTACGCTTTCGACGCGAAACCCGAGAACCCGGGCGACGAAGGCAAACTGAAGACGGTATGGAA
>CAYIOH010000037.1:0-15351 GCA_964364975.1 uncultured Bifidobacteriaceae bacterium | reverse complement strand
TTTACGGCGGCGGCCAGCGGGTGATGTACTGGCTGGGCAAGGCGCTCATCCAACTCGGCCATCGTGTCACGCTGATCGCGCATCGCGACAGCAACATCCCAGGTGCGGAACTCCGTCCACTCGACGACCCGTCGCCGGCCAACGACGCTTGGCCGCGGCTGATCCCCGATTCGACTGACATTCTGCATTTGCGCGGTGCGCCTCGGGTGCCACTGAAGAAACCCTTTGTCATCACGGTGGGCGGAAACGGACGGCCGGGCGAGCTGTTTCATCCAAACACCATTTTCCTCTCGGCCAATCATGCCGCGCACCATCAAGCGCGGCATTTTGTCCACAACGGTCTCGACCCGGACGAATACGAATGTCGCGCCGACCGCGCCGATTACACGGTGTTCCTTGCGAAGGCGAGTTGGGACGTGAAGAACTTGCGCGGGGCGATCAGTGTTTGCCATCGGGCGGGCGTCGAGTTGCACGTCATTGGCTCGCGGAACTGGCCGCTGGGGTTGCACCGCCTGCTGCCGCCCGTCCGCGGCGTTCACTATCACGGCATGCTCGGTGGGCGGCCCAAGATCGAGTTGCTCGCGCGCGCGCGTTGCCTGGTTTTTCCCGTCCGCTGGCACGAGCCGTTTGGCAACGCTGTGACCGAGGCCTTGGCCAGCGGTTGCTACGTGCTCGCAACGCCATACGGTTCGCTGCCGGAAATCGTCACGAGCGACGTTGGCCTCTTGAGCAGCAAAGCAGCCGCACTGGTCGAGGCAGTGCGTAATCCGCAACAGTTCGATCCACAAACGTGTCGGAACCGTGTGCTGCACGGCGGTTTCACTCACCTGGACATGGCCCGCAAGTACCTCGGCTATTACGAGCGGGTCGTCAGCACGGGCCACTTTGGCGAACCGACCGAGCCCGCCCCGCGGACACGGCCGGGCTTTGACGCTAACAGCTTGCTGCCTTGGGAGCATTAACCCAGAAATTGATCTCCGTAGCACTGCTCCCATCCTGGCTGGCTTTTGCGCTGGTGTGACGCAACTTTGAGGCGGTAGCTTTGTGGCGAATCCGTCGGAACACCTGCAATTCTGCATGAACAACGATTGGGAGCTAGCAAAGGAAACTGGCGGCTCGCCCGAGAGCCGGCGGGTCTGGCAATACTTCAACTGTTCTCCGAACGGGTTCTTCGTGGACGTTGGTGCCAACCACCCGACGAAAGGGAATCAGACTTGGTATCTTGAACAGCAGGGTTGGACCGGCTTGCTGATCGAGCCCCATCCCGAATACGCGGCCCTGCTGCGCGCCCAACGGCCCCGTAGCCGGACATTTCAAGTCTGCGTCGGCAGTCCCCGTCAGGTCGGCACAGTGGATTTTTACCTAGGCGGCCGCCGCTCCAGCCCAAACCCGGATGTTGACGTTGCCGAAGAAGGGCAGAGTCTCAAGATCCCACTCACAACATTGGATGCGGTGTTGAAGGAAGCCAACGTGACCCGGATTGATTTCCTTTCACTGGACGTGGAAGAGATGGAATTGGACGCGCTTGACGGTCTCGATCTGCATCAGTGGAGTCCGCAATTGATCCTGATTGAAGATTTCTTTTACCACCAGCGCAAGCACGCCTACCTCCGCCAACGTGGCTACCGGCTGGTGAAACGGACCGGGTACAACAATTGGTATGTCCCCGCAAGTGCGCCAGCCTCGCTGTTCGCGCTGAATTCGTCTGGTGAGGTGTTTCACTTGTTCCGCAAACGCTGGCTCTCCGGGCCGTTCATTGGGCTGCGCCGGCGCCTCCGTGGGCAGAAGGTCTGAACCAAGTGCGCGTAAAGCAGCGGAGGGGAGACTCGTGCGCCGCTGGTAACTCGCTTCCGTGCACTTGCGTTTGGTGCGGCTGGCAGGAGCGCCTCAGCTTACGGTCAAAGGCCGGATCGAAACTTTTTGCGCCCACCCGGTAGGAAGCCGCGTGTTGTAATCGACCCATGAAAATCAGTGGGTTCACCTTCATTCGCAACAAGCACGACATGGCGCGCCATTCCCTGGCGTATTGCGAACGCATTTTATGTACGGGCCGGCCCGGGGCAGCAAACGAACCACCGCCACAGACCCAGCCTGGGTTCGAAGCCAATCGCTTGCTCGACTGGAAGAATTGAAAACTGGTCCCCCATCCCCGCAACATCAGTTCTCAAGCGAACCTGACCAGTCGGCGCAAGCGTCTCAGCGGAGGTTGCGGCACTCGAAAAGTTGCAGGCGGCGAAAAACCCGCCCGCCCAACTTCACCTCATATCCGCCAAGATCGGTGACCTTCTCAAATTCCTCGGTAAGCCACACCGGTGCCATCAAAGACCGATTAATTCCGGCATAATTCACTTCTCGCCCGATCAGCCACTTCCACAGCCAACCCTTTTCCAACGCGTAGGGCCCGACTTCGGCGACGTAAATCGCGTTTTGGCCGCGCCGGTTCGCTTGGTGGCGATACTCCGGCCAGAAGTAAAACTGGTTTTTCGGGTGGGGCGAACTGGGCGGGTACACCACTGGCACGGCGACTTCGCGCGCCGCCGGCAAATAAAACGTGAACAGTCCTGTCATGCCGTAGTGATCGGCGATGAGAAACGTCGGTGTGCCCTCCACTTCGAGCTTGCGCCGTGCGACTTCGACGATTGCCGTGGATTCCTTCCATGCCCGCACTCGCCGCAACGGGTCCATTTCCCCCGGCAACGCCCGACCCGCGAGTTTGCTGATGAGATTGCTCTCGTGCAGGAGGACGACCGCCAATACGCCCAACGTCATCCCCGCAACCAACCAGCGTTTCCCTGCGCGCCAGCCCGCGCGCCACCGCGCATCCCAGTAAGCGACCATCAGGCAAAACAACGGCAACACGGCGGGCGCAATCCAGTTGGGCAAAATGCGCGAATGTAGCGAGTAGGCGACATGGCCGAGAAATACCGGCCCGCCCATGCAGAAAAAGTAAAGCCACAGCGGGCGCTCGTGCCGCCAGCGCCAGAAGGCCACTGATGCCCAGAGCGCCGCAAGAAAAAACACCGGGTTCAGCAATCCCAATTCCGAGCCTAGGAACTCCCAAAAGTATCGCAGCGTGGGCCGCCATACCTTGCCCAACGCGGCGTTGTCCGCAATGTGGGAGGCGGAGATCCAGTCATGCTGCGCGTTCCAAATCACTACCGGCAATGTGCAGACGGCGAACACGAACAGCGCCAGATACGGTCCCGGTTTGCGTAAATGCACCCGCGCCGGTTTCCACAACGCGAAGAACAGCGCCCCAGAAACGATCTGGTAGGCCGCGCTGTATTTGTTCAGAAAACCGAAGCCCATCGCCAAACCGACGAGCAACCAGTGTCTCGGTTTACCGTCCGGCTGCACGGCCCGCCAGCCGGCGATCATCGCAAGCGTCCAGCCGAGCACAAGCGGCGGATCAATCGTCATCAGCACCGTGCCTACGCCCAACAGTGGCGTGGCGCTAAGCGTCAGCAACAGCAAAAACCCCGCACGCGCGCCAACCTCCCGCGCCATAAAACGCAACACCGAAAAAGACAGGATCGCCGCAAACACCGGCGAAAAAAAACGCACACCCAGCTCCGTGTCGCCCCACAGCGCAGTGCCGACGAATTGAATGAACGCAATGCCCGGCGGTTTGCTGTAATAGGACAACGCCAGGTGCTTGGACCACAGCCACTGATACGCCTCATCCTTGCTCAGCGAAATCGTTCCCGATGCGATGTAACCCAGCCGGAACAGCAAAAAAACGGCGATCAACAGGTAACCCAAGCGCAACCATTGTTGGTCCGCCTCTCGATTAGTGACGATGGTGCTACTGACTTCCTTCGTCACTTCGGGGTCGGCCACGGAAGGCATCCTCGCCCACCAGTCTGGAAACCAGTTGCGCCCAATCAAACGCCATACCGTGTTAAGCAACGACACGGTCGCGAACCCGGCGCCCGCGCCCAACACCGCGCCGACCAGCACGTCGGCCGGGTAATGCACTCCATCGTAAACCCGCGAGAACGCGACCGCCGACGCGGCAATCGCAACGAGCGGCCAACGTCGCCGGTAGAAAACAAAAACCACGGCTGTGGCGGCAAACCAGTTTGCGGCGTGCGCCGAGGGCATGCTGCCGCTTTTCGTACAGCCCACCAGCGTCCGTGCGTCGGCCAGTGTAATGCAGGGCCGCGGTCGTTTGATCGCTTTCTTGATGTTATTGCAGACCAGGCCATCGGCCACAGCAAGCGACAGCGCGAGGGTCAGTACGAATACGCGGCCGCGCCGGCCGCCGCGCCAGAGCAGCACCACTGCCCCCACCAACAACATCGGGGGAAACAATGCCTGCCAGGCAAGTAGTGGCATCAGCCAGTCGAAGACCGGATTGACGAGCGACTGATTGATGAATCGAAACAGCGCGGTGTCGCTTGCTTGGAGCCAGTTCATTACGTTCAACGCCAGACAACATGGCGGGCCAGCGTGCGCGATGGCAACTCCGAACACGGCGGTGCAGAGATTGGACTTCACACGACCGAGATGGTCGGTTCGCCACCACCAGAGAAGCCGCACACGGTAACGGGTCAATGATCTTCGTGGTGGTTGGGCTGCCAGCCAACGCGGGAAACAGTATCCATTCGTCTGGTCAGGAATTCTTTCTGAACACGAAGTTGTTGCAGTAGTCCTTTGCGTCCCAGAAACGCTCGCCAGCCTGCTTCTGATGGACCTCGGGCCGGAATTCGGCAATCGGACATAGCCTGCGGCCGCACACGAACTCGCCGGAATATCCCAGGCCTGTGAGAAAAGCGAAAACGTCGAAGACACTGCCTGATTCCAGATGCCGGATTTCACATTCAAAGACCAGCAGCGGTGAGTGCCTGCGTAAAATGACCTCCGCGCCTTTGAACACGTTCAACTCCGAGCCTTCCACGTCAACCTTCAAACAACTGACCCGGCCCTCAGCCTTCAGGTAATCGTCCAGCGACACCACTGGAACAGAGACGCCTCGGCAGGTTTCCCGCGTCGCGACTCGCGCGCTTAACGAAGCTCCCGGCGAGTCCCCGCTGCCGGGGACATGCAGGGTCAATTGTCCGGTCGTGGAATGGACCGCCTTCGCCTCGACCGTAATGTTATTGAGCCGAAGCCGGGCACAGACCTCAGTGAGATAGCGTGCCAGGGGCTCCTGCGGTTCGAAAGCGATGACGCGACCAGGCCGCACCCAGCGCGCGAGCCACAAGAGATAGCTGCCTTTGTTCGCCCCGATGTCGCAGACAGTATCTCCCGGTCGGACCGCCTTTCGAATGGCCTTCAACTCCGTGGTCTGATCACGAAACCGCGCCCTGAGCGCGCGCCAGATGAAACGTGCTTTCATGTCGAAGTCCATTCCCGCTCACGCACTGACACGGCATTCGAATTGTTCTTTCGCGGCCAGGCCAGCGCGGTGAGTGGTCGTCGTACTGTCTGAGAATAGCTTCGTCGTGGTCCGCACCGCGAGCGGATTCGGTGGGCGGGGGCTGCCTGCAAATGTTCACGTGTATCCTGAAGAGAAGCGACTGGGTTGCTTTCCAACTTGTGGGCCTCGCGCCAGCCTTGTTACGGTGCGGGAGCCATGCAAAAACTCTCCGCCATTGTCACCTGCTTCAACGAGGCGGCGATGATTGGCGATTGCCTCAAGAGCATCCAATTCGCCGACGAGATCATCGTGGTGGATTCCTTCAGCACGGATCGCACGCTGGAAATCGCCCGGCCGCTGGCGACGCGCGTGATGCAGCACGAATACCGCTACCCGGCGGCGCAGAAGAACTGGATCATCCCGCAGGCGGCCCACGAGTGGGTGTTGATTTTGGATTCGGATGAACGCGCCACGCCGGAATTGGCTGAAGAAATCAAGCGTATCCTCGAACGCCCTCAGTTTGACGGCTACTGGATCCGGCGGCGAAATTTTTTCTGGGGAAAGGAAATCCGCCACGGCTCGTGGAAAACGGACAAAGTGCTGCGGCTGTTTCGGCGGGATATGGGGCGTTACCAGGACAAGCAAGTGCATGAAGAGATCGAGTTGCCCGCAGAACCGGGCTGGTGCGAGGCGCGGTTGGAACATTACTCGTATCGCAGTCTCGATGATTACCTGAGCAAGCTTACCCGCTACAGTTCATGGGGCGCAAACGACGCGCTGCGGGCGGGAAAGCGCAGTTCGCAGTGGCGGATTCTGAGCCACGGATTCGGCCACTTCTTCAAGTCTTACATCCTGAAGCGGGGCTTTCGCGACGGCATCGAAGGACTGGTGATTGCGGCGATGGAAGGCTATTTTGCCTTCTTCAAATACGCCAAACTCTACGAACTCCAGCGCCAGCAACCCAAGCCCTGACGCCCGTCATGCTCTACTATTTCCGCATCGCTCACGGCAATTTTGGTGACGCGCTGAATCCCTGGCTCTGGTCGCGGCTCGCGCCCGAGGTGTGCGACCCGAATCCGGCCAAACGCTTCCTCGCCATCGGCACCATCCTGAGCCGAAACGTGCCGGCTGACCCGGTCAAGGTTGTCTTCGGCTCGGGTAACAGCGGTATCTCCGTACCGGTGCTCGACGGAAAATGGTTCATTTACTGTGTGCGCGGCCCATTGACAGCGGTCAAGCTCAAGCTCGATCCCAAGCTGGCACTTACCGATCCGGCTATTCTGGTCCGACGCGTGCCCTTGCCACCGCAAAGGAAGATTCATCGCGTCTCGTTCATGCCGCATCACCAGAGCGCGTTCGAGGCGGACTGGTCGAAGCTCTGCGCACGGATCGGGATGCACTGCATTGATCCGCGCGGCGGCGTGGAGAAAGTACTGGCGGAGCTTCAGCAAACGGAACTCCTGGTGGCCGAGGCGATGCACGGCGCGATCGTGGCGGACGCGTTGCGCGTGCCGTGGATTCCCGTGCGGCTCTACGGGCATTTCATGGAGTTCAAATGGCGCGACTGGACAGAGTCGGTTGAGTTACCGTTGGAACTCGCCTCCATACCGCCGGTGTTCGAGCGTGGGTCGGTTTCACGCAAAGGGCTGTCGCAGGTGTTCAAGAAAGCCGTCGCCAGCGTGGGCTTGGGCAAATCCAAATGGAAACACTTTCGCATCCGTCCGAGCAGCGAGCGCGAAATCGACGAATCCCTGCGCGCGTTGGCGAAGCTGGCCGCGACGGGAAAGCCGCAGTTGAGCGACGAAGCCACCCTTCAACGTCTTGACGCCCGCCTGTTCGAAACGCTCGGCCAGATCCGCGCGGCCTGGCTGCAAGGCGAATTCAAGCCGCCACAACCGTAAGGGGCGCGACGCCCAGAGCCTGTCAGAGAAATTGGCTTGGCACAGTCCTAAGCTATTCCGCTTCGTTCATATTGCCCGCCGGTTTCCCTGTCTTATAGAGAATTTGCCGGGAAGTTCAATGCGGGTTTCCAGAAGTTTGGTGCACCTTCGCTCTTCTCAGTGGGTTGAGGGTCAAACGAATCTACTCCATCAACTCTTAACTTTCCCCGCCAGCTCCCGCCACAAGAACGCGCTCATGCGCTGGCCTTTGGCGAACACATCGAGGTCAAACTTTTCGTTCGGCGAATGGGCGTTATCATCCGGCAGCGCCAGACCGAGCAGCAACGTGTCCAGGCCGAGGATTTTTTTGAATTGGTTGACGATGGGAATGGAGCCGCCTTCGCGCAGCAACACGGGTTCGTGTCCGAATGACCGGCGCAGGGCGCGCAAGGCGGCCTGGGCGGCGTTGCTTTTCGGCGAAACCAGGTAGGCCTCCGCTCCATGGCCGGATTGGATTTCGAGCGTCACGGTGGGCGGGCAATGCTTTTTCAGAAAGGCGCGCACGGCTTTGATGACGTGCGCCGGCTTTTGGTCCGGCACGAGCCGCGTCGTGATTTTGGCGCTGGCCCAGGCGGGCACGATGGTTTTGCCGCCTTCGCCCTGATAGCCGCTGGTCAGGCCGTTGATTTCGAAGGTTGGACGCGAGGTTCGCTGTTCGTCGGGCGTGAAGCCGTGTTCGCCAAACAGTTCCGGCACGCCGAGGAATTTGCGGTAGGTCCCGCGTTTGAACGGCAGCCGCGCGAGTTGCTTGCGTTCAAAGGCGGTGAGGCGAACGACGTCGTCGTAAAAGCCGGGGATGGTGATACGGCCTTTGGGGTCGTGGACTTTGGCCAGCAACCGGCTCAAGGCCGTGGCGGGATTTTCCACCGAGCCGCCAAAGATGCCGGAGTGCAGGTCGCGGGCCGGTCCGCGCACGGTGATTTTAAACGCCGCAATGCCGCGCAGCGCATAGGTGAGCGCGGGGTGTTTGGGGCTGGGCATGCCGGTGTCCGAAACGACGACGGCGTCGCAGTCCCGCAGGACGGCGCGGTGCTGTTGCAAAAAATCGGCGAGGCTGTGGCTGCCAACTTCTTCTTCGCCTTCGATGACGAAGGTGAGGTCGCAGGGCAACTCTTCGCCGGTCTTGAGATACGCCTCGACGGCTTTCAGGTGGGCGAAGTGTTGGCCTTTGTTGTCGCTGGCGCCCCGACCGAACAGCGAGCGCCCGCGAATCGTCGGCTCGAAGGGCGGCGTTTGCCAAAGGTCGAACGGTTCGGGCGGCTGCACGTCGTAATGACCATAGACCATGATGTGCGGGCGGCGCGCGCCTTTCTTGGGGGGCTTGCCGCGCTGACGCGACGCGGAGGCAGGCGTTTTAGCGAGCACGACGGGATGGCCGTCAGTGGGACAGAGGCGGGCTTCCAGGCCGATTTGTTTGCA
This sequence comes from uncultured Bifidobacteriaceae bacterium, assembly GCA_964364975.1. Classification (GTDB taxonomy): domain Bacteria; phylum Verrucomicrobiota; class Verrucomicrobiia; order Limisphaerales; family JADLHS01; genus JALOTT01. The sequence continues at coordinate 6,630 of CAYIOH010000037.1, read as the reverse complement.
ATGCCTGACGAGCCACGTGGCGCAACGGGTCATGTCCTGGCTGTGGGCCGGTTGCGCCGAGACGCTGGGGAATGACACATAGTTGCACAGCTCGTCCACGAAGCGGGACTGGTTCTTTTTGAGATAATTCAAAACGACATTCACGCGCGGGAGTATTGGGGAAGAAAAGTCAAAGCCAAGCGGAATGAAGTGCGGGTGACGAGTGACGAGTGACGAGACGATGCGTTTCGCACGAAGTTTCCTGCGTATTTGGTAGGGACGTGTTCCACCGCGTCCCTAACTTCATATCGAAAAGACAGGGACGCGGGTGGAACGCGTCCCTACCTTCGCGCCGATACGGTGATCAACGCTCCGCTCACTTCTTCGGTTTCTTGAACAGGTTGAGTAGATCGTTCACTGGATTCTGTGGTTGAACGTTGGCCGGCGGAACATTGGTGGTCCCGGGGGGCGCGCCGGTGGCGGGTACAGAAGATTGCGGTTGGCCGCCGAGCAACGCGCCCAAACCGCCAACGATGCCGCCGGCTTTTCCACCCAGTGCGCCACCGATTCCCACCGCCGTCAGGCCCAGAATCACCGCCTTGTCCGTCTTTGCCTTCGGGTCGCCGAGCGTGCCGCCGAGGTGAACGAACGCCGGCAGTTTCATATAGGGCACGTTCGTGGGCACGTTGGCGAAACGCAGTTTTTTCGCCAGTTCGCGCGGCAGCGACACGTCAATCGGCTCGTTCAAGCGCGAATCCTTCAGCACGTCAGCAATGGGAATCACGCCTTGCGATTCGGCCAGAACCGCATCGCTGTGCGCGACGAAGCGTTGCACTTCAATCTGGCCGTTGCCCGCGCGCAGCCTGGCGTTGAGGTAATTCAGCGGCGAGCGCAGCAATTCCGGCGCGCCCAGCACGAGCGCAATCGGCGTCAACACCGATTTTACTTTCGGCCCGACGATTTGAATATTCGCGTTTGTGAAATTAAAATTCGCGTCGCCGGTCAGCGTTTTTTGCAAACTCCGCCCGGTGACTCCCGCGCCTTTTAGGTTGGCGGTAGCGATGAGCATCCCCTTGGCCTGGCCGCGATAGGTGGGCGAAAAGGAGTTGGCCAGCGGCTCGATCGGAACGCCGTTGGCGCTGGAGGTCACGTCGTATTTGAAGCCCGGCACGCTCAAATCCACGTCCGCGCTCACGCTGATGGGAGCGCCATTGAGTGTCAGTTGCGCGGGTTTGAGCACGACTCGGCCACTGTCGAGCTTGGCGACAAGTTGAAAATTCGCCGCGTCCACTTCGCGCAGGTAAAACCGTCCGACGCTCGCTTCGAAGGTAAAATTGCGGAATGGCAGTTTTATCGCGTCCGGTTCGCGATTGTCGGACGCCGCCGCCGGCGCTTCGCTTGCGGTCGCAGCGGGCTTCGGTTTGTCGCCGAACAAATCGTAGTAGCGGGTCACGTCCAGCGCGTCGGCAGTGAGCTTGAGGTTTCCGGTGATGGCGTTGGTCTGCGAGAAATCCGCCGTGCCAGTGAGCTGGAGTTCATTCTTCGCGCACGGCGTGGGCGTGAGCGTGAGCAGACACTGCCGGATTTGCGCAACGCTTTTGGCGACGCCCGCTTCCACTTGCGCCCTCGCTTCCAACGGCGTGGCGGGCGAGGAGCTTTTCGGATCGCTCACGACGAGATTGGCGATTTGCAAATCCGCTTTTACTGCGGCATCGCCGTTAGCTTCGAAGCTCGCCGTGGCGGTCGAGTTTAGCGAGACGGAAACAAGCTTCTTGTCACCGAGCGCGGATTCGAGAAACGGACGCAGCCCGTTTTGATTGAAGTCGGTGAGCTTGAGCGCAAGCTGGCCCGCTTTGCGCGCGGTGTCGAGATTGCCGGTGACCTCAAACTTGCCGCCCGCGTTTCCGGCCGAACGCAACTCGCCGGCGGCTTTGCGGATTTCGAGCTGCTTCGCTTTCATCACCACATCCAGGTCCACAACGCTGCCGAAGTCAGCGAAGCGATAAGTGGCGTACTGACCGTTTAGATTGGCGAGGGTGAGCTGGCCGACGACGGATTGGTTCGGTTGTTTGCTCGTGACACGCCCTTTCAATTCCACCGTGCCGCCAGTCAGATTGGCGTCCGGCTGCGGGAACATCGCGAGCAAACGCGTGAGTGTCGCCTGCATCACGACTTGCAAATCGGCGTCTTGCGTCGTGCTGTCAAACGTGCCGGAACCGGAAAGGGTGAGCGCGGGCTGGTCTTGCTGCGCGAGTTCAACGCGGTATTCGTCGAGCTTGAATTGTTTCAACTCCGCGGCGCTCCCGCGCGCGACCAGTTTCACGTCAGCATTGGAAATCTTCTGCTCACCCAGTTTTGCGCCAAGGCCGCGGGCGCTGCCGTCCAGGTCAAAGGTCAATTGCTTGCCGGCTTGCTGCGAAAGCAATTGCACCTTCAAGTTGGCGAGCCCCGCGGGCGCGAGGTCGGCGGCGAACGCGCGCCAATCGGTGAGGTTCAAGTTTGTCACGTTGAGGTTCAAGGCCGCGTCGCCAACGGCGCTGCTCGCGTTACCGAAGGCAATGGTCATGGGGCTGGACAACGCTCCATAGAGGAGGAGACGCGACTCCTGCATACCGGTAAGATTGAGGGTTTTGAGCAGCGCGGATTGCGCGGTGCGATCCACGGTCACGTCGTAACCGCAACGCAAATCAAGGGTGGGTGTAGTCTGGCCCTGCCGAGTCATGCGGACGCTCGCGGCGTCAAGCTGGCCGGACGCGGTGATGAGCGCGCCGCCCTTGGAGAGATCAATTACGTTGGTGGAATTCAGAACGGTCGTGCCGAATTCAATTCCACTGGCCGCACCGAATAGATTCAAGACGCGACGATCCAGCGAGAGCACCGCGACGTTCAGCCGGCCCTCGGATCTGGTGGCATCGAATGGTCCGCTGATGCGGAGCTCGCCGAGCGCCTCGTTGGCCTGGGTGAAACGCAACGTGATTTGTTTCACTTCGGTCGGCGTTGCGTCGCAATCGAGCTTGGCGGCCAGCGCGGCGAAATCGGCAAAGTCACCCGTTGCTTTCTCAATCGCGAACGCGGCAGCGCCTTTCACGTTGGCGGGTTTCAAATCGTTCGTCAGGTCGAAAGTGAAACTGCCGTTCAACTTTGCCTGCATCGCGGCGGGCTTCGCCGGGGCGGGCGCGGTCTTGTCCATCGCGAGTGACGCGGACAAATCCAATTTTCCCGCCTCACCGTTCTTGATGTTGCTGGCCGTGACGGTCACGTTCGCCAGTTCGAGCGACTCACGTCCGCCGCCCTTGAGGTTTTTTACGCGACGAATCGTGGCGTTGTTGAGTGTGACGGTCTTCACGTCCACCACCGCGGGTTCACCGGGTTTTGCGGAAGCTGCTTTTTTCTCAGCAGGCTTGGCTTTGGCGGCTTTAAGCAGCGGGTCGAGGTTGCTCGTGCCGTCCGCGTTCTCGACGATGGTGATGGTCGGCGATTCGATGGCCAATTCTTCGACGGCAATTTTGCCGCCGAGGATGGACAGCAAACTGTAGCGGGCACGAACGAGGCCGGCGGTGAAGAGTGGTTCGCGGCCTTTGGGCGTGAGCTTCACGTCGCGCAGTTCCAGCCGCGAGAAGGGACTGAAAGCCACGTCACTCACGGCGAGGTCGGCGTTTAACGTCGCGCCGACTTTGGGCAAGACAACCGATTTCACGAATGCCGAACCGGTCACGACGAAATACGCAACGACGAGGAGCACGAGGAAAATCCCCGCAATCCAGACCAGTTTTTTTAACCAGCCGCCTCGTTTGGGCGGATTGAATTGAACTTTGTTCTCAGTCATAAAACGCAAATTTGGTTTTGGGTCGAAACGGGAGGCGAAGCTCGGTTCGCGCTCCAAGCCTTGTAACTTAACGGTGTGCGGGGCGAATTCAAATTGTATTACGGACCCTCGCTGGTCGGCGATGGGTGGTGTCATCGGCAAAAGGAGATTGGGGATTGAACCCAACGCACCAATTCAACCAGACTCGATGTATTGAAAGTCTCCGTCGTCATCCCCGCGTTCAACGAAGAGCGACTGCTGAACCAGACGCTCCAGCACGTCAAAGCTGCGCTGACGGCGTTTGCGCCGCTGCGTTGGGAAACCGAACTGATCGTCTGCGACAACAACTCCACGGATCGCACGGCGGAAATCGCGCGGGCGGCGGGTGCGACGGTTGTGTTCGAGCCGGTGAATCAAATCGCGCGGGCACGAAATCGCGGTGCGGAGGCGGCGAGTGGTGAGTGGCTGTTGTTCGTTGACGCGGACTCGCAGCCAAGCGCGGAGTTGCTGGCCGAAGTCGCCCAGCAAATCCAGTCGGGCCGCTGTCTGGCGGGCGGCTGCACGATCCGTTATGACGGGTATCATCCCATGGCCAACTTCGGCGCGGGACTATGGAATCGGTTGAGTCAAAGTTGGCGACTGCTGGCGGGATCGTTTATTTTTTGCGAAGCGGCGGCGTTCCGAAAGGTGGGCGGATTCAGCAACGAATTGTTCGCGGGTGAAGAGTTGGATTTGAGCAAGCGATTGGGCCAGCTCGCGAGAGAGACGGGCCGGGAGATCGTGATTCTCCACCGGCATCCGCTGCTGACCTCCGCGCGCAAGATGCGGCTTTACTCGACGTGGGAACTGCTGCGATTTGTGCTTCTAGCGGGGCTGAACCAGAAACGCGTGTTGCGCAGTCGCGAAGCGTGCCACACGTGGTATGATGGAAGACGATGAGAAGTTCCAAGCTCAAAGTTCAATGCCTAGCCAAACGGATTTGAAATTCGACTTATGTATTCGTGTAAATCACCGTCATCGAATCAGCCGCCAATGTCAGGCGTATCGCCAAGAAAGTTTTCGAAGGTTTTGTCAACATCTGTTGCCATACCCCGCACAACGACAGCAACAGAACAGCGCAATTCAAAACCGACCGTCTCATCTGTGACGTAACAAGTCGCGCCGCTTGTTGTAGACGCGGTGCTCTTGCGAATTGAGACTCTTGCGTCCTTCCACAAAAAAGGACCAGCAATGTGCTCGCACCCCACCGCGACGATATAAATGACCTCCGATTCTTCGGGGCGAAATAGTTTAAGCGCAAGTCGTCTGTGTGCGAAATAGAACATCCATATTAACGCTTGTGCTCCGTACCACTGTCGTAACACAGTGTCTTGCTGTTCAGTATCAACAACTGTTTTCATCATCCGATAAATGGAGTCCCATTCCGGGTTACTATCAAGGCTGAACTCATACCTGCCAACCATTTTCACCATCATTTGGAAACAGGAAAATCACGGGAACTTCAACTGCAAATTCCAAGCTCGATACGGCAAGAGCACGACGCTTTGTTCTTTGAATTTCCGTTGAGCTTTGAGCTTTGAACTTTGAGCTTCCCGAAGATACGTTCTTGCCATGAAACCGTTGTGGCTTGTTTCCCTGCTCGTGGCGTTCTCATTCGCGGCGTCGGCGCAGGAGTTTGAACTGGACACCAACGCGTTACAGCAGGCGCTCGATTCTGCCAACCAATGGGCGGCGGAGAACCTCGACGAAGATGTGTTGCGCGCGCTGGCGCCGGCGGATCGCGAGCGGGTGGAGCAATTCATCCGTGATTTACAGAAAGATTTGCAGGGCGAGTACGTGCTGGACCTCGCCTCGTTGAAAGTCGCCGCGAACGTCGCGTTGCCGTTGCTCGAAGCGCACGAGGAGACACAACCTTATGCCGCATGGCTGAAGACGCGCCTCGATTATCTGGAGGTGGCGGATGAACTGCGCCGCGCCGCGCCACCACAAACGCAGGTGCCCGGCCAGCCACCGAAGCCGCCAGCAAATCCGTCCCCGTCCGCCGAGCGAAAAGTCTGGCAGAAGAAACTTGGGGAACGTCCGTGGCCGAAAGGTGCGGAGGAACTTGTTTCGAAACTCAAACCCATTTTTGCCGGCGAGCGTGTGCCGGTGGAACTCGTCTGGGTGGCCGAGGTCGAGTCGGAATTCAACCGGCGGGCGCGCAGCCCGGCGGGCGCCGCGGGTTTGTTTCAACTCATGCCGGCGACGGCGAAAGGGTTTGGTTTGCGTTCGTGGCCGCGGGATCAGCGTTATCAAGCCGAGCCGAGCGCGCGCGCGGCGGCGCAATATCTCCGACAACTTCACGACCGGTTTGGCGACTGGTCGCTGGCGCTCGCGGCCTACAACGCGGGTGAGGGCACGGTGCAAAAACTTTTGGAGCGTCAAAAAACAAAAAGTTTCGACGGCATCGCCACGCGCCTGCCGGCGGAGACGCAGATGTTCGTGCCGAAGGTGGAGGCGACGGTGTTGCGCCGCGAAGGTGTGGAGCTGGTGAAGCTTGCGGACGTTAAAACGTCGAAACGTTGAAGCGTTACAACGATCCGGAGGGTTTGGTCTTCACGTTTTAACGTTTTAACGTTTTCACGTTGTAACGGCCGGGGTGCCATTCATGCGCTTGCCAAGCGCGTTTCCGATTTGCTCTAATAAGGTCGTGCTACAGCAACAGACATTGGATCGTCCCGCGAGTTTTTCCGGCATCGGCCTGCACAGCGGCAACCGGGTGGGCATGACTTTTCTGCCGGCACCGGCAAACAGCGGGCTGCGCTTCCGCCGCGTGGATCTCGAAGGCAAACCGGAAATTGAGGCAC
>CAYIOH010000036.1:0-15372 GCA_964364975.1 uncultured Bifidobacteriaceae bacterium | reverse complement strand
CCGCCCTACCAAACCAGGGAGGGACGCGCTGCCGCGCGTCCTTCGGCAATTACCGATTCTCACACGGAATTGGTATCAACCATCCGTCGCGCCACCTCGCGAAAACACATGGTGATAGATTCTTGTTTCGATGCGCGGAATTTTTTAGTTAGCTTCTGAGCACTCAACATCAAGCCATGACCAACTCCACTTCTCAGATTTGTTCCGTCGCTGACACAGCCGCCCCGCCGCACGCACCCTTTTGGCAGCCGACCCTGCTCGCAGCCTTGGCGGGCGGGATGGGCTGGGGCATCCGCGGCCAATACGGCCATGAAACGGGCGCCATGATTGCCGGTTTGCTGGTGAGTCTCGTGCTGGTGTTTCTGCTTTGCCCGCAAGCGGCCTTGTTGCCCGCCGCGCGTGCGGTTGCGTTCGGCACAATCGCGATGGGCTTCGGCGGTTCGATGACTTACGGCCAGACGATTGGCCTGACCCAGAACGCGCCCGTGATCGGCAACTGGGACGCTCTGCGCTGGGGGATGTTGGGTCTGGCGATCAAGGGCGGCATCTGGATTGGCTTCGCCGGCCTGTTCCTCGGGATGGGTCTGGGCGGTATCCGCTACCGTTCGCGCGAGGTTCTGCTGCTGATGGCGGGCATGCTCGCGCTTTACGGGGCCGGCTTGTGGGTCTTGAACCGTCCCTTCGATCCTGCGAACAAGATTCTGCCGCGGATTTATTTCTCCGCCGACTGGCGTTGGCAACCTGGCGCCGAACTGAAGCCACGGCCGGAATACTGGGGCGGTCTGCTCTTCGCTTTTTTCGGCGCGTGGCTGTGGACGGGCTGGGTTCGGCGCGACCGGCTCGCCCGCAACCTCGCGCTTTGGGGAGTCGTGGGCGGACTGGGATTTCCCATCGGCCAGTCGCTGCAGGCGTACCACGCTTGGAATCCGGAAATCTTCAGGTCGGGAATCTGGGCGCAACTCGATCCGGCGATGAACTGGTGGAACTGGATGGAAACCACCTTCGGCACCGTGATGGGCGGGTGCCTTGGCCTGGGTCTGTGGCTGAACCGCCGGCGACTGGGCGCGCTCAATGACACTGGCGAAGCGCCGTTGAAGCCGGGGATTGAATGGGTTCTGTTGAGCGTTCATGTCACCCTGCTGGTGCTCCAGGAATTCTCATCCTTCGCGTGGGCCAACGCCTTGTACGATCCGGGTCTGATCCTCGCCTTGATTCCGCTGGTGGCCGTGGCGAGCGGTCGCTGGTGGCCGTTCCTGCTGGCGCTGCCCGTCACCGTCGTGCCGATAGCCGGCAAGACAATTCAAAATCTCGTCTATGAATCACACGCGTTGAACCCAGTGCCCGGCTGGTTGCTTTACGGAGTGCTGCCGCTGGCGTTGACGACCGGAGCGGCCGTCTGGTTTGCGCGTCAGTTGGGTCGTGGACTGGGCGGTGGCGAGTTTGCACGCCGTGCGTTGCTGTTGAGCGCATGGCTTTACTTCGGATTGAACTTTGCGTTCTTCCGCTTTCCGTGGCCCTGGGAGAAATGGACGGCCCGCACGCCCAATGCGATGGCCTTCACCGTTTGCGTGCTGGGGTTGACCCTCGCCTGCCTGACCCTCGGGCGAGGCAGACAGCAATCACCAGCGAGCGATGCCAGCGCGTGATGCTCTGCAGATGGGCAGGGTGTTCGGCAGCGCGATCCCGTTATTCGCGGTGCCAAGGCCATGGTTGGTAACCACGATAGAGCAAGTCAGGTTGTGGCCGACGACCACCAAATCCGGCGTGGCGATGCCGCCTGTCATCGTTCTGGCCAGTCCCGCACCGCGCATTTTCTGACCCTGTGCAAAGCGCGTGGTTTCCATGATGAACAATGAAACCTGCGCCAGCCCAGCGAACCCGCTTACGGCACGATGGCGCGGTAGAAACGAATTGGGTTGGTGGCCGTGCCCGGGTCAACAAACTGAATCACGCCACCGGTGGCGATGTTGGTTGAAAGGTCCTGCCAGATGATGGGCGCTGTCAAGTTCGTGGCCCCCTGAATCACGTATTGTTGATTCGGTTGCCCCGGAAACTGGAGCAGCAAGCTGCCATCCGGCTGGCGGAGAAGCTGGAGAATGGCCACGCTGAACGGAAAATTTACATTGTCAATGAACGCGGCGTCCAAACCGTCGCTGGCAAACGCGTCCTTGGCGTAGCTCCATTCCAGCGTGTGCGTTCCGGCTGGCAACGGGAACGCGAAGCTCGTCCAGTCTATTTCTCCCGACCATTGCTGTTGCAGAACTCCATCAACACTAAAGTTCAGGAAATCCCAATTCAGTTCTGAACTGACCTTGAAGTAGAACGATCCCACCCCCGTGTAGAAGTTTGCGGTGAGAATCAGGGAACTGGATTGATTGTCGTCAATCACGCCGGAGCGCGCCGCGAAGGCGCCTGACGCAACATTGGTGCTCTGCACGAGCCAGGGACTATTTCCATTGGTCGTCCAGCCGAGCTTTAGGAGGTTTCCAGTCTCAAAGTCGTCGGAGAAACTGGCGGGATGAAAATGGGCCGTCAGATTGATGTTGGAATTCACGACGACCGCCAACGGATTTGGCGACGCAGGGAAGCTGCCGGTCCAACTGTCGAACTCAAAGAACTGATCGGGCGTCGCCGTTAGCACAACCGTTGCGTTGCTGACCACATCGCCCGATGACGGCGTCACGTGCCCGCCGCTCGTGTTGCTGATCGTCAGACTATAAACCGTCGCCGGTGTGAAAGTGTAGTGGAGGAAAACCATACCGGACGCGCCATCGAAGCCGTCCACCGCGATGTGATAGACTTGGTTCGATCGCACCGCCACCGTAAAGCTGCTGAAGCCGCCGGGCGCGCCATCGTAAGCGTCATCGTTGCTGGCGATGTTGGTGAGCGCATTGACCGCAGCACCCGTGTACAAGGCCAGCAAGGTGTCGAAGCTGGAGTTGGTGGTGCCGAGCGCCAGCTTGCCGTCCGCGAGCGGCTCGAACGTCCACCAGACGGATTTCCCGCCGTCGTTGCCGGCGTGATTTGGCTCCCCAACCTCTTTGGTCGCGTTGGTGGTGCTTACCGAACTGTTGCCGTTTGGGGGGGTGAGCTTCAGGGCGTTGGCGAAGATGTCGTTGCCGGGATTGATGACCAGGTAATTGACCTGGACCGTCACGGGTGGCGAGGGGTTGCCCACGGTGTCCACCGCAGTGACGACAATCACATTCAAACCCGGCTGCAACGACACGGGCGAGGTCCAGTTGGTTGTGCCGGTTGCCGTGTAGGCAATTCCGTTAACACTCATCATCACCCTTCTGACGCCTGTCACGTTGGGTGCAAGATCGGCGGCGGTGCCTGTGACGGAAATAAGGTTGGAGGTGACCGTGATGCCGCTCAACGGAGCGCTCACCACCACTTGGGGCAACGTGGTATCGGGTTGTCCGCCGGGGACGACACGCAATTGGAGGTAGCCAATTGAGCTGATTCCAACACTGGCCACAGCAATGCGATAAGTCTGGCCGCCTTGAGCATTGAAACTCAGATACGCCTGCTTCTTAGACCCAACGTCATTGGTGGCGACTACCGGAATCAGATTTGCCAGGGTGTTGCCAGTGTACACAGCCAAGGCCGTGTCAATTGTGCTGCCGGAGGTGTCAAGCAGCACATTTGTGCTCTGGGCTGGCGACCACATCCACCAGAGCGAACCCGCCACATCGGCCACACCTGCGTGCTGCGGCTCGCTGGTTTCCAGGGTGGAAAACCGGCTGTTCGACGGATACAACCCGCCAGCGGATGGCACTTTGGTGGCGTTGGTGAAGTGGTCGTTGGGCTGCGGATAGTCGGGCGGCAGATAGTTGGGCGGCGGATAGGTATAATTGAATGGCAAAGTGTCGGGCACCACATAAACCTGCGTCGTGAATTTCAGCGGCGCCAAGCCGCCGCTTCGGGTGTAGGTCAGTTCCACGAAGAAGGCCTTCCAGCCCGCCGGCGGGACGGTCACGGTGCCGATGTAAACGCCGCCGCCCTGGCTCGTCAACGTGCTGCTGGTCCAGACGGGTGCGAGGGGGTCGCCGGGGAGGATTGGCTGGCGGAAGTCCCGGGCGGTGGGATTCGTCGCCTGCCAAAGCTTGGCGGTGGTGGGAAGATCTGTCGCCACCACACGAATCGTATTCGGCGTCTGAAGCGTCCACGAGAACTGCGGGAGCGGGGTATCGAACAGAATTGATTGGTAGCAGCCTTCCAGGGTTAGGTACGCATCCGAATCGTCGAGGGAATGGCCGGTGTTGGGAACGCAACGCATATACTTTACCCCCGGCAGGCCGTTGAAATAAAACTGGGAGGAGTCGGGCAAAAAAAACTCGTCGCCCGCGGCCCAGATTTCAAATTTGGGCATGGTGAGCCGCGCGCGGTAAGCATACGGATCCTCGATGTCCATCAACGCCTGGAACTGGGGGGTGCCAACCCAATCCATAATATCCATGCTGAAATAGTCCCCAATGGCCAGAGACCAAAACCCGTAGGCGTTGTGGTGATGGATCATGGAAGCCTCCACATTGAGCACGTCAATCACGACCGGGACGATGGCCACCACCCGTGGGTCAACCGCCGCTGTCGTCCAGGTCGTCCAGCCGCGCTTGGAGGCGCCGGACACCACGAACTCGTTAATGTTCACGCCCGTCCAGTTCCAGCAAAACGAGCTCACGGTATCCATCGCGCGCACCGCCGCTTTGGTCATGGGCAGCCGCGCCGGCCACTTCTCATCGCCAGTACGGAGAAACTTGTCCCAAGTGTAGGCGATCAACTCATCCTCCGTGCGGGAGAAGTCTTCTCCGACAAACGTGAGCGGTTCGTTGGGCACCATCTTCAACTCGGACACGACGCTCCCGGTATCGAGCGCGATCTGGCGCAGATTGGAATTGGCGCTGGTGGGCGGGGTGCCGGGGTTGCTGCCGCCAGAGATGAAGAGCAACGACCGCGAATTCGTCACGACGTAAGGCTCCACGATGATCACCCAGTGTTTCCACAAGGTGCGATTTACCTCGTTGGTCGTCAGCCACTCCTGCGAGGTCATGTCCAGAATGTAGGTTGTCTCGCCGAAGCCCGGAATTACATATACGAGACTGTAGGTGTAGTTGGCGTCCGGCGCGGCGATATACCGATCAAGGGCCGTTGGCGGGCTGGCTTGCGCCAGAAGCGTCGCAGTGCCCAGCCCGGTGGCGGCCAACATCAGAACGACGCGGCCCGCCGTCCGCAAAAGACAGCCAGCCCGACCGAAGCCCGTTTCAATTGCAAAGTGACTCTTCATAAATTTACCCTGGTCCCGCTGACCTCGACAGGCTGCCGTCATTCGATCGGTGCAACCGGCGGATACCCCGTGGCTTCAGCGTTTATCCAGTCACCCTCGAGATGGCAAACGCAGGCCATCAAGGACCATGACCTACACGATAGAACCGTTGGATGAAGCCAGCCGGCCCATTGGTATCCCAAATGGTCACCGTTCTATTCGTGGGCGCATTGTTGGTGTATTTCACCAACGGCTGCCAGTTCGCCGGCGGCAGGTTGGTGGTAAATTCAACTTGATAGACGGTATTCGAAACCGCCGTCCACGAAACGAGGAACGCCTTCCCTGGCGGTTGATTTGTCTGCAGCAGGGAGCCACGCAAGAGGAACGCCGGCTCATCGAAGGGCGTCAAATCGTAGAAATTGGGTATTCCGTCGCCATTCGAATCAATGATCTTGCTGTTGCGCAAGGCGCGATTGACCTGGATGGTCTGGTTGCCATTGATCACCACGTCCACCGAGCTGTTCGGCCCGGCAAAATCCCTGACCCACCGCAGGTGACCGTCGAATTGACCATCCAGGTACTCTTCCGGTTGTTGGGCGACCTCGTTGGTGAGCGGCGGCGTAAAACCAAGACTTGCCGCGGCATAGTAAATGGTCAGGCTCGGATCAATCTGGATCTGGTTCGCATAATCCGTGAGTTGCGACAAATCCAGGTAATCCGCGTAAAGGGCGTTGCTCACGCCCGTTCCGGAAAAGTAAAACAGCGGGTTGGGCCCGTAGGTTGCCAACACGAGCCTGCCGACCGCCACGTTGGTGGAATAACCGGCCGCGCCCAAGCCGCGGTCCTGGCCCGCCCAAACGTGACCAATCCACGCATAGGGAACGTTCAAAGCGGTGCTTTGAAGGGTGGTGCCCAACAAATCTCCCGTTGGGGGTTTGAGATACAAGTTGAAGCCATTCTGCGCCTCCAACACATTGGCGGAACCGGGGCCGGCATCGGACAGGGAGTCGGTGATCCAGAAATTGATCGCGTTGTTATTGGCCAGCGCCTGATAGTGATCAAATTTGAGGCTGCCGAACCAGAACTGCATCTCGCCGTCGGAAACGCTGTTGCCGTTTTCGAGCTTGCCCGTGCCGCCTTGCAGGATGAGCGACCCCACTCCCGCCGACAGTGAACCGCGATTTTCGACATAAGTACTGTTCACCTGGATGCTGGCGGCGCTGATGCTCCCGGTGTTCACGAGGACAGAGTATGGGTTCAATCCATCATCTCCGAAATGGGCCTCGTTGGCAATGCTTAACGCGCCGTGGTTTGTAAAATACAGCAGGTTCGGCGCGACGGGATAAGTCCAATTTTGGATGGCCGGAATAGGAGACACCCCTCCTGTGAGTGGATCCGAAGGAGAGTAGCCGGGGAGCGTCATGTTTCCCTTGAGCGTAAGGTTCCGCGCATCCAGCGACAGCGTCTGAATCACGGACAGGTTATCGTGGATTACCACATTGGTGCTGCGGGTGGTCAGATCATAAACGGACACCTGAAACAGCCCCTCAAGATGCGTGGCGTCCAACATCAAGGTGTGAAAATTCACGTTGACGGTGTTGGTCAACGGCACGCGGGTGACAGCTGTCTCCGTGCCAGTGGTGCCATCCGGAAGAGTGACAGTATAGTTGCTAAACGAAAAGTTGTTCGTAATGATCACCACCACCGAGTTGCTCCACTCGGCGCTCCAGGCATAAATCTGGCCTCTTAATCTCGTGCTGTCGTTCTTGCCAAGATTCTGAATCCGCAATGTTTCGTTGTTCGTTTTACCCAGATCGAAGCTGAGATTTTCGCAATCCACCACCGCGTTGCTGCTGCTGATCAGATGCCTAGCTTGAATGCGCAAATACCCCTCCGCTCGCAACCGCGCCTTGCTCATATCCAGTGTGTCGGCAAGAATGCGGATGCGCCCGGGCAAATTGGTGATGCCGCCGCCCGCCACCGACTCCGACCGCGTAACCGTATTGTCGAAGAAGGCAGAGTAGCCGGCGTAATCGCCGGCTTCATAAACCGTATTGGTGACTGAATCAGTGCCAATGATGTCAGGATAAGCCGCTTTGTTCCCTGAACTGGTGAAAAAGTCTGGTGGGACGTTGGTGCCGCTGTTGCCGCTGTTGCCGGGGAACAAATTCTGCCGGGAAACAATGTAATTGGCCGGACGGAACGTGTTGGCAGGATTGCCAACCGGATTTGGCAGTATTCCCCGGGACTGGACGCCCGGCGGCTGCGACGCAAACGTGTCCGCAACATAAATGTAGGCGTTCTCGGAAAGCGTCGTTGCGGCATTCGATCGCTGGATGGACAGCAACACGCCAATGGTATCGAAGCCGTTTTCGTAAGGCCCGGTAAATCCCAACTGCACGTTCATATTAGGCGGGGCCCTGACAAAAACGGCGCCTTTGGTGACATCGGTAAACAAAATCACCTGGTTAGTAACTTGATTTTCATTGGTGACGGTCACCGTCAGGTAGGCCCCCGGCGCAACATTGGTGTAGGAATCCGCCAACGGAAAATCCAGCGAAAAACCCGGCGCACCATAAGGCTGGGAAGATCCCTGGGGCGGCCCGGGCACCGCCTGCGCATTGGCGGTGAAGCCATTCCACAGCGCGCCGCTATCGAGCTTGTAATCTTTATGGAAGTTGGTTTGCGCCCAATACTTGTCATACACGGCCACATCGGGGTAAAAATTGGTGGTGCCGCCAACTGGGTTGTTCAAACTGCCCGCGGGCTGAGCCCAGACGGGCAACACTTCCAACCCGCTGCGGGAAATGTTAATGTTCGTGCCCGCCAACTCCATCCGGCCATTGGCGCCCACAATCAAAGCGGCCCCGCCCGAGGCCGGGATGCCCGCCCCGCTGGTAATATTGGTGGCCCAGATAAACAGTTTACTGGGATTATAGACAGCGCGGGGGTTCAGAAGGCCAAGGGCAGAGGAGTCAACTGCCCGGATCACGCCGGGGTTTTCATTAACGAAATTGGCGGCCAACCGGCTCGAGCCGTTGGCTGAGGAAAGGGTATGGAACCGCCAACCGGGCGCACAGTTCATTTGTCCCTTGTTATGGTAGTTCAGCGTGTCCCACGTTTCAAACGGCCCCAGTGAGTATATGTTAAAGGTGCCGTAGTTGGTGAAATTGACGGCCTGGATGTCTATGGGGGAGGTGACCAGGCCGCCATTGGGGTTGAAGTAATTGGCCGCCATCCCCGCCAGCGGAGACAACGCCAGACTCACCAGACCTGAAAGTAAAAGCCGCTTCATAACTTTATTTAGTATGGGCAGTGGATGTTTCTCCATTCCCGCTTAAGACCTGTTGTTCCCAATACTGGATGGAAACACCATCAGAGCAAAACCACCGGCGCGGACCCGTGTTCGGGGCCGTGTCAAACCGAAAGCCAAACCCGCCGTTTATCGTACCGTTGTTGGTAAAGTTACGCGGGTTGGAGGCGTCAATGTTCGGCGGAATCGGGCCGACCGTGCCGCCTATGACGCCGCGGTCCTGCGTGGCCGCGCGGCCCAATCCCGGCCAGGCCAGGATCAGCCCACTCAATAGTAGCAATCGCTTCATATCTTTCTTCAAACCAATCCGTCGTTCCGTTCTCGCGCCGAAGAGCGAAACAACAAAATCACGGGTCAATGCTTATCGTATAAGCACGATCCACATTACGCGCCCCTGAATCCGAAAGGCGCAGCACAATATCATACGTCCCGGCCACTGTGGGCACACCCGAGAGGTTCCCGCCAAGGCTGAACGTCAACCCCGGAGGCAGTCCCGGCGACCCTGGCGACAATGACCAAGTGTAAGGTGGCTGTCCGCCGGTTGCAGTGAGGCTCGTGCTGTAGGCGATGCCGACGGTACCGCCAGTCAGCGTTGGGCCGGGTGGGGTAATCTGGATAAGGACCTGGTTTTCCAGGTCCGTGAGGCTGCGATAGTCGGGATAAACGACCGGCGCGTTGGAGGACCCGTCAAAAGATCCCCAAATAAAGCTGGTGTAAGCGGCCGTAGCCTCGCTGAGGAAATACGGCGCGTAGTTCCCCAGCAACGGCCCAACTTTGTTGAACTCAATGACGATGCGCGGCTCGCGGGTTCCTGGACCAGCCACCTGTGCAGGGTCCAAGAGCGTGCTGTCATTGTAGCCAATCCCACGCCCCGGGGAGGTCCGAAAAATCCTGCTGAGCCATGCCCAATCCGGCGACATCCTCTCTTCCGCTATAAACAGAATATCCGGTTGGGTGATCACCCGCTCGAAGGTTTCCCCATACGGAGTCGAATTCGAGATTGCGACCAGCGTGTAACGGTTGGTGATCGGCTGGAAAAATCTTCCCAGCAAGGAATCATAATTCGCCCGCACGAATTTGAAGGTGTCCATTCCCTGCCGCAACGCCGCCGTATTGCTCACGCATTCCACCGGATGGATCACAAAGATATGATTGGTGAAAAAGGAAACCGTGCTCTGGGAAAACTGCTGGGTGAGGTTGGTCGTGCCCGACGTGTTGGTGGCCGTCAAAATGGCGTTGGTGATGCCGAACACCGTCACCAACTGGGTCGAAACAATCGAAAACCCGCAGGAATCGGCGGGCAGGAAGAAATAATCGCCCGAGATTGCGTTCGTGGACAGAGTCGTCCAGGTGACGTTTGTGCAGAGGAGGCCCGGGGGCGCCAGCAGGCACTGGCCGACCGTTGTCGTCTGGAGCTTGATGATGCCGTTGGTATAGTACGAGTTGGTCACCACGTTGGCAAAAGAGTGATGGTACCAGGTGGCCACGTTGGTGGTGTAGCTGGTGGCGAAAACCAGCGCCGGCGGGCTGCCCACCGGCGACCATGGGTAATTGGTGAAATAAGCGGTGACGTTCGTGGTGACCACGTTGGTGAAGATGGAAGTGGTGCCGGCAATGACCAGATTGGGATACAGTGCCGTCAGCGCCGCGGCGTCGTTGGTGAGCGACTGCGCGGCCAGCACGGCCAGGTTCGAACTCACCAGCAGTTGGTTTACGGCGAGATTGGTGCGGATGAGAATGCTATCACTGGAAACCGCCTCCCAGTTCATATTGTTCGTGCGCAGCATGTAACGGAGCCCGCCCACGTCATCGCGGGTCAGCCCGGTGTAAAAACGACCGTAACCGTAACGACCTGCCGCCACGGCGGTGAACGTGTTCTCCAGCGGGTCAACGGGAAATTCGACCGCATCCCCCGGCGGGCAGGCTTCGGTGATTGTGTAACTGTAAAGAGTGCCGTTCACATACTTGGACGGCGCAAACGTGGCGGGATCGAAATTCCGCATGATTACATTGTATTCCATGAGCGGGCACGAGGCGCCCGGCAGCGGCCGCCGGTCGCGCAAACACCAGGTCCAGCGGTCTGGCTGTGCCAAGCCCAGTTCTTCCACCATGGTCCTGAGAGCGGCCGTTTTCAGGTCCATCAAACCCAACGCTTGGGCGCGATAATTAACGCGGGTTACCTCCAACGGAACTTCGGAAAGGTCTTGGGAATAAGCGGAAAAATTCGTCAATCCGTTAAGAATCGCGATGGCCTGCTCAACAGCCGCAACTCCATTGGAACCGAAGTAATCCAGAAAAGACGCATCAAAAGCATAGACCATTGTCTTGGTGTTCCATCGGTATTCTTCCCCCAGGTTCATCGGAGCTCCAATATCGCCTGGTAATTGATAGGAGAGATCGGACTCTTGATATCCATTTGCATCCGCCGGGTTCGCTGGAAAGGGGCCCAGCAACGAGAACGCTGAAGCGGACTGGGCACCAAGACCCAACACCATCAGCCAGCAAAAAATTTTTGCAAATTGCAGCATAGAAATCTCAAATTAACGCAGCCGCAGCACCCGGTAGTAACCGGCGTTGGCCCCGCCGACATAGATCGAATCCAGATAGCCGGCCGCGAAGCGCGGCCCGCCCAGGTTGCTCCACGCGTCCAAGCTCGCGGAAATCTGGACCTGATACATCAGTCCCGGTTGCGTGTTCCAATTCAGGAAAAGCCCCTGCGCCGTCTGTTGCAGCCGGATGCGCAGCACACTGTCCGCATCCGTCGGGACCGTTCCGGCCAGGAATTCGTTCAGGTTGTTGACGCCATCACCGTCGCTGTCGGCGTACGGCGAGTGCCAGTTGAACACGTCGCCGCCAAAATAGTAGACCATCCACTCATACGGGATGCCGCCGTAGGTCAACGCGCCGTACGTGGTGTTGGTCGTCGGGCCGGAAAGCGGTGACTGCCGTCCATCCGTCAACGCGTACGCCAGCCGGAAGTAATGCGTGCTCGCCACCGCCAAACCCGTCATCGTCCAGAAATTGTTGGTCACCGTCGCCGTCGGCGTGATCGCACCATCGGCATAAACCTGGTAGTTGGCCACGTTGAAACCCGCCAGTTCCGGCCAGGTGACACTCAGCGCGTTCGAACTCAGCACGGAGACAAACGGCGGGGCCGGCGGATTGATGGGTTGGGTCGTGGACGCATACCGCTGCGCATATAAATCAAAACTGCCCAAGCCGCCCACGAAGCCCGTCCACGCCACCAGAAACCGTCCGATACCATCCGACGCCACGGCCGGTTGCATCTGCTGGCTGATCGAGGCCGTGTTCACGCGGAACTCGCCCCCGGTTAATGAACCATCCCCGCGCAGAAACTGTCCATAAACTCCTTCGCGCGAACCGTCCTGACCCAGACTCGTCCACACGACCATATAATCGGCTCCAATCGCGCTGACGCGCGGGGCATACTGGTCGCCGTAAGTTGTCGTGTTCACCCGTCGCACCGTCCCGCCCGCACCCGCGCCAGTGATGGGCCGCGCGACCACGTCCCAGTTGTTGCTGCTATTCAGTGAATCACGCTCCGACCACGCCACCAGGAAGCCGCCGTCGGAAGCCGCCGCCACGCTTGGGTGACCGGTGACGTTGGTGGAGGTATTGATGAGAAACTCATTGCCCGCGGAGACACCCCCGGCACTGTAGAACCGCGCGAAAATATCCACGCTGTTTTCGAACCGTTGCTGTTCGGAAACCCACGCGACCACGAAGCGTCCATCACTCAGCGCGGCGACCGCCGGCAATCGCTGGTTGAACGCCGTCGTCTGGTTCACGAGGAATTCCCCGCCGATTTTTGAGCCGGCCGGGGAAAGCAGTTGGGCATAGACGCCCTGTAAACTCCCAACGGCCTCCTGGTTGAAACTTCCCCAAGCGACCACGACGTTTCCGTTCGCCAGCACCGCCACGGTGGGCGTGAGTTGCGAATTGTTCGTGAAGGTGTTGACGAGGATGTCGCCGGTCGCCCAGGTGTTGCTGGAGGAGAGGAAGCGCGCGTAAATCCGCTGAAACCCTTGCCGGCCCCCCTGCCACACAAACACCGCGCCGCCGCCATTGAGCATCGCCACGCGCGGTCGTTCCTGATCGAACGCGCCTTGCTGATTCACCCGGAAACTGCTCCAGGCCGCCGAAAGATTGCCGTCCAGCCGCAGCGCGCTGATGCCCCATTCATCTCCATCCGTGGCGTTGTCCTCCCAGACCAAAAATCCGCCGCTGGCGTTGAGGCTCAGATCGGGAAACACCTGGTCGCCGGGCAACGTGCCGACAAGGGAATATTCAGTCCCTTGCGTCGCGTAATTGTTCTGGCCGGACACGGAGAGGGGCGCCGCCAGGGCCAGAATCCCGCACCACGCGAGTCCCGCGCTGCGGGACGCAAACCACGACCATGACATAAATTTTTTCACTTTGACTTTTTAAAGCAAGACCGTCTGCCGCGATGCTTCCAATTCGGCGAGCATCGTCCGGAAGCCCCAGCGCCGGAACAACTCACCCAGCCGGCCAACGTCAGCCGGTTTGACCGCCAGCGCTTCCGTTGAAAATTCGCACGGCAAATCATCTTTCAATCTCACCAGTTTCACGTTCCGCCTCACGTCGTCCGCCGCCGCCGCGAGCGCAGCGCGCAATTTTTCCGATTTCACTTCTTCGAGCCGCCGATACAGCGCTGGCACCGAGCCAAACTGATTGAGCAATTCCGCCGCAGTTTTCGGCCCCACGCCCCGCACGCCGGGAATATTGTCCACACTATCGCCCACCAACGCAAGCCAGTCCACAATTTGTGACGGCCCTACGCCGGCCTTGCTCCGCACCCATTCCGCCGCCCACACGGTTTCGGTCTTGTCGTGCGGATTAAGCAGGCCGATTTTCGGCGACACCAGTTGCATGAAATCTTTGTCCGAACTCGCAATCACGATTTCCCAACCCGCTTCCGCCGCCATTCGCGCCAGGCAAGCGATATAATCGTCCGCTTCGACCCCGTCCCGGCAAAATGACGCCACGCCCGCCGCGTCCAAGTAGCGGACGATCTCGTCAATCTGCGCGCCGAGTTCCGCGGGCATTTCCGGCCGTTGGGCCTTGTACGCGGGCAAAGCCGCCGTGCGCTCGGCGCTCAAGCCGCCATCCCACACAACGATGAGATGCGTGGGCGACAACGCACCGCGCATTTTGGTCAGCATCTTGACGAAGCCAAAAATGGCGTTCGTCGGCCCGCCCGCGGGCGAACGCAGTTCGCGAATCGCATAATACGCGCGATAGGCGTAGGCGTGACCGTCAACAATGAGCAGGCGCGACATGAAACTGGTTCCAAGATCCGAATCCCGCCCTGGCGCGTTCGAGCGGGACTTCCGAGGCAAATTCACAAACTGATCCGACCGGCGACCCAATCCCGCCTTGTGGGACCGGTCGCCCGTCCAACGTCCGTTCTTCCGCGCTCCGAAACATTGTGACACCATTAGTGCTTCCTTCGCTTACGGATTCGGCGCCCCACTTGGGCGGGCCTGCGGCGGGAACGAGCTTTGCGCAAACGGCATTTCGTCATCGGAGTGGGCGGGGTTGCCCGCCGGGTCAATGACTCGCGGAGTGACGAAAATAACCAGGTTTTTCTTGTTGCTCGTCTTCGATTCACTGCGAAAGAATCGCCCGAGCATGGGCAGGTCGCCCAAAACCGGCACCTTGTCCTTGGTGCTGGACACACTTTCGGACATCAGCCCGCCCAGCACAATCGTCTGGCCATCCCATACGTTGACCGTGGTAACCACCTGGCGAACCGTGAATCTGGGCAGCACTGTGGGTATCAGCGCGCTGCCCGGCGGGAGGGTTACCCCTGATGAGTTTACTTCGTTTGGGTTGTCATATCCCGCAAACTCGGTCAACGAAGGTATCAGTGTCAGGTTGATGGTGTAACCATCTGAAAGCACGTTGGGAATCACATCCAGGACCGGCCCTTGCTCAATCTGCTGGGGAATGGGATACACAAATGCGGCTCCGACCGCGCCCCCGCCCACCTGACCACCGGTGCCGCCTATGCCACCTTGACCGCCGGCGACCTGCTGATTGAAATTGAAAGCGGTGATCACGGTCTTGACATCCGTCGCCTTCATCTGCGTCTGCCGGCCACTGATGGTGGTGACCTCGGTGGCACTGAGCACATCCGTCCCGTCCCTCTGTTCCAGCGCTTTCAATACCACGCGAAATTGTGGATCGGTCAAGATTCCTGTTAACGTGAAGAGCGACGTCGAAGGGTTGCGCAAGCCGCCGGTCAACAATTGGTCCGTGGCGGCCTGGGCAATGGCGGTGTTACCGAAAACGGAGCCCGGGAAGACGCCTTCCTGATTGGCCAGGGATGGCCCGCCGTATAATGACGGTTGTGTGCCGCCGGAGCCGGAAATGGTGCGGTTGTTCATCAGAACATTCCCAAGGTACCAGTCGAAGCCCAGGGATTTGCTGTCATTCTGGGAAATTTGGACAAACTTTGACTTGATGTTTACCTGCGGCGGCAGAGCGCAAAGAACCTGAATTGCCGACTCGATGAGGTCCAAATCCTGCATCGAGGCGCGGACCAGCAATATTCCGGCGCGATCATTAAAAAATACGGCCTTGGGCGGAGCCAGATCCACACCCACAGAAACGAAAAATGCTTTGGCTGCCGCCTGGACGCCGTCCATGGAATTTGTCTGGGTGACAAACCGCAAGCCGCCGCCGCCGCCGCCACCACCACCGCCACTGCCACCACCAGCACCGCCCTGACCTCCACTAATCTGGCCTC
>CAYIOH010000035.1:0-15747 GCA_964364975.1 uncultured Bifidobacteriaceae bacterium | reverse complement strand
CGTACTCGATGCCGTTGTGGGTCATCTTCACGTAATGGCCGGCGCCGCCTTCGCCCACCCAATCGCAGCAGGGCGAGCCGTCGGCGACCTTCGCCGCGATGGCCTGGAAGATCGGTTTGACATGCGGCCAGGCCGCCGGGCTGCCGCCGGGCATGATGCTCGGCCCGCGCCGCGCGCCTTCCTCACCGCCACTGACGCCGGTGCCGATGTAGAGCAGGCCCTTGCTCTCGACGTTTTTGGTGCGGCGGATGGTGTCCTCGAAGAGTGAGTTGCCGCCGTCAATGATGATGTCACCGGGTTCGAGCACGCCGAGCAACTGCATGATGAACTCGTCCACGGCCGCGCCGGCCTTGACCATCAGCATCACGCGGCGGGGGCGCTTGAGCAGGGCGACCATCTCCGCCAGCGAGTGCGCGCCGAGGATGTTTGTGCCCTTGGCCTCGTTGGCGAGAAAGTCGTCCACCTTCGAGACGGTGCGGTTGTAGGCCACGACGGTGAAGCCGTGGTCGTTCATGTTCAAAATCAGGTTCTGGCCCATCACGGCCAGCCCAATCAATGCGATGTCAGCTTTTGGTTCCACGCAGTTTTTTCCTTTAGTGTGATCCGAGTTGCAACCGCGCGTCACCTTCGAGCATGGTCTTCAGATTAGACCAATTGGCTTCGTTCATGTCGTTGAACGCGTTCAAATAGACCGCGACCACTTCGGGCGGATGCTTCGCGAGCAAAATCCCCACGGCAGATTTTAATTTTGCGTCGTCCATCGTTGGCGGCAGGTTGTCCACCACGCCGTCCTTGTGTTCGATGCCGAGCGCGGTGAGGAAATCCACGAGCATGGCCTTGTGCTGCTTCACCAGCCAGGCGCGGATCAGGACGCCGGCTGTCACGTCGAGGGTGGGGCGGGTGAGGGTGGCAAGCATCGTAACGTGACGCTGCTCGCGAGGCTGGCGTTCGAGAAACACCGGGCGCAAATGCCGCGCCTGGGCGACCGCGGCCAGGACGGCCTTGTAGGTCGGTTTGTCCGATTCGTACGCGAAAGTGAGGATTTCGTTCGCGAGGCCCGGCGACACGAAGCCGATCAATTCATGAGAAGTGAGCATCTGCCAAATTCCATTCCGATTCAGAAACCACGATCAGCGTCATTCACGTTACGCAACCGTCGTGAGCGAGATTTTGTGCCCGTTGGCCAACCGGGCGCAAGCCTCTTGTTCGAGCAGTAACGTTTTCCCGGCTTCCAACGCGAGCACGGCGATGCGCGCCGCCGCGCACGTTTCCAACGTTTGCGGGCCAAGACACGGAATGTCGAAACGCATATCGTGATTCGCCTTGGCGACCTTGATGGCAACCGCCCCGCCGTCCTTGCCGGCCAGGTCGCCGCCGCGAGAGAGGCATTTGTCCGTTCCCTCGAAACCCTCAACGGCCAGCACGGCGCCGTCTTTAACCACGACCGTCTGGCCTATTTCCAACCGGGAAACTTCCTTTGCGATGCGAAAGGCGAACGTCACGTCTTCGCTTTGCGCGGCGGAAAGTTTCGGGCCGAGGTGAAAACCCGCGCCCGGCATCAGCGACGCGAGCCACGGCGTGGCTTCAACCAATTCCACCCCGTCTTTCTTCAACTCCTCGGCAATCGCACCGAAAATCGTGTGCGCATTCTTTTCCTTCAGCCGGAGCAACATGCCCATCGCGCGCAGGTCCGGGCGCACGTCGTAGAGATTTTTCGGCGCGATCTGGCCGGCCATGACGCATTGGCGCACACCGCGGTCGGTAAAAGTGGAAATCAATTTTTCGAGCCGGCCGACCTTGAGCCACACGATGTCGTCCACGAGCGAGGCGAGGGCCGGATCGGTTTCGCCTTCGAACGCGACGGCGACGAGGCGCTGGACGCCGAGCCGCCGCGCTTCCTGCGCCAACAGCAACGGCAGCGCGCGGTTGCCGGCGATGAGGCCAAGCGTTTCGACGGCATTTTTCATTGGGCGTGTCCGGTCTTCATGCAACGCATGGTTCATTTAAGGACAAGCGGCGACAGTTGTAAACTCGCGAGCGCGAGCACGGTGGCTTTTGCACCCGTCTTGCCGTCGCAAATTTGTCCGCCCTCGTCGAGTGGTCTTCAAGGTGCTTTGCCATAGGCGGATGTTCCGGATGCCAGTCGAGACGCGACGACCATGGTGGCTCGCGAAGATGCAACCGGGAAACGTCTTATGCCCGAATCAGTAGCAGCCATTCCAGCAGCCGTGGAAATCGGCGAAGCCAACGCCGCACGGGCGTCTGCTGCCCACGTGAATTCCGACATTGAATGTCAGGGCAGGATGCCATTGCCAAAACTGGCGGTCTTTTGGATGGCCTTGGCTGTGGCGCTGACCGTTTGCGGGAGCAGTTGGGTTTATTATGAGGGTTCACAAATTCTCAAGTGGTATCAGCAGATGAAAAGTCACGCGCCCGGACTCGCGGGGCGCAGCGAGGCGGAATTCCTGGCGCGGATCGGACGTTGGCAGTTGGCGATGACGCTGGTGATGGCGGGTGGCGGCGGCATTCTCATCATGACCGCGGCGGGTGGTTTCCGGGCGCGACAGCGGGTGCGGCCGCCACAAGTGGCGCAAAGCGATGCGGAATGGAAGATGCAGGTGGGCGAGTTGCGCGCGCTGTTGAGCCGGAAAGATCAAGTGGTGGTTGAGATGCACGAAGAACGGGAATCGCTGCTCGCGCAAATCGCCAACCTGTCACGCGCCAAGGCCGTGCTTGACGACGAATTGAATCACCGCCGGCAAATGGAGAAATCGCTCGCGCAGCAACGTCAGGAACTGGCGCGCGCGAAGGACATGCTCGAGTTGCACGTGCGGGCGCGCACGCAGGAGGTGGAAAAATTGCAACGGCGCTCCGAGTTGATCCTCAATTCCGCCGCGGAAGGCATCTGCGGTTTCGACCTCCAAGGCAAGGTCACGTTTGCCAATCCCGCCGCCGCGCGCGTGATGGCCTTGAACGTGACAGAAATGATCGGGCGGCTGGAACAGGATCTATTTCCCGCCTTCCGGGCGCAACCCGGGTCGGCTGCGGCCAAGGCCAATGGCCATCAGCCGGTTGAAGTGGTCGCGCCGCGGCCCGATGGTTCCACCTTCGCCGCCGAATACATCCGATCGCCCATTCACGAAGACGACCGCGTCGTGGGCGAGGTGCTCATGTTCAAGGACATCACGGAACGCAAGCAAGCGGCAGAAATGCTCGCGCAGCGCGTTGCGGAACTGGCGCGGTCCAACGCCGAGCTTGAACAATTTGCCTTCGTCGCGTCGCACGACTTGCAGGAACCGCTGCGGAAGATTCAAGCGTTTGGAGACCGCCTCAAAACCAAATGCGACGAGGTCAAACTCGAATCGGGCCGCGACTATCTGGACCGGATGCAAAGCGCGGCGGCGCGGATGCAGACCTTGATCAACGACCTGCTCACGTTCTCGCGCGTCATCAGCCGCACGCAGCCGTTCGCGCCGGTGAATCTCGCAACCGTCACGCGCGAAGTGCTGAACGATTTGGAAATCCGCATCGAGAAAAACAACGCCCAGGTCCAGGTGGGCGAGTTGCCGACGGTTGAGGGCGACGCGATGCAAATCCGGCAGTTGCTGCAAAACCTGATCGGCAACGCGCTCAAATTCCAGCCGCCCGGCGCGACTCCGGTGGTCCGGATTCAGGGGCGGGTCGTCGTCCAGCCCAGCGGGCATGGCAACACGGTGTTTGTCGCCAACAAATCCGCCGATGGCAGCGAAGTTACGCTCGGCGAAGAGTTTTGCGAGCTGACCGTGCAGGACAACGGCATCGGCTTCGACGAAAAATACCTCGACAAGATTTTCGCCGTGTTCACCCGTCTGCATGGCCGGCAGGAATACGAAGGCACAGGCATCGGCCTGGCCGTGTGTCGGCGCATCGCGGATCGCCACGGCGGAACAATCACCGCGCGCAGCGCGCCCGGCCAAGGCGCCACGTTCGTTGTCCGGCTGCCGCTCAAACAATCACCGCAACCCATTCATCCCGCATGATCGCCACGAAACAAAACATGATTTTGATGGCGGAGGACGACGCGGATGACCGGTTGCTCGTTCAGGAGGCGCTGGCGGAGTGCAAGCTGGATGGCGCGATCCGCTTCGTGGCCGACGGCGAGGAGTTGATGGATTACCTGTTGCGGCAGGGCAAATATCTCACGCCCGAAGCGGCACCGCGCCCGACCTTTATCCTGCTCGACCTGAACATGCCCCGCAAAGACGGCCTGCAGGCGTTGCGCGAAATCCGCGCCCACCCCGACTTGCGCCGCCTGCCCGTCGTGGTGTTCACCACGTCCAAAGCCGATGGGGATGTGGAAAAACTTTACGATCTGGGCGCGAACTCGTATGTGATAAAACCGGTGGCGTTCGACGCGTTGGTGAAGATCGTGGGGGCGCTGGCGCAATAATGGTTTGGCATCGTTGAACCACCGTCACCGCGACACCAATTCGCATGAGCACCGATCCGCTCATCAAAGTGCTGCTCATCGAGGATGATGAAGACGATTTCATCCTCACGCGCGACATGCTTTCCAGCATCCGGGCCTGGCATTTTGAGGTGGATTGGATTCGAACTTACGATGCCGGGTTGCAAGCCGCGGTCGGAAACCGGCACGACGTGTGTCTGGTGGATTACCGCCTTGGCGCGCAAAACGGCGTCGAGTTGCTGCAGGCCGCGCTGGCGGGCGGCTGCCAGGCGCCGATCATTTTGCTGACCGGCATGGGCCAGCCGGAGGTGGACATGGCCGCGATGCGCGCGGGCGCGGCGGATTATCTAGTCAAAGGCCGGCTCGAAGCGATTCAGCTTGAACGCGCCATCCGCTATGCCATTGAACGGAAACGCGCGGCGGCGCAGGCCGCATTTGAACAAGCCCGCCTCGCGGCGTTTGGCGCGGACGTGGGACTCGCCCTCACGCGTTGCGATTCGCTGGACGCCATTCTCGAACGTTGCGCCGGGATGATGGCGCAGTATCTGAACGGGGTGCTGGCCCAGATCTGGATTTACGACAAGGACAACCACGTGTTGCTGCCGCGTGTCGGCGCCGGTGCACTGTTCAAGGCGAACGTCCCGGCGATGGACTTGCCGATCGTGGCACTGAACCTACTGGAGTTGCAGAGCGGCAAGGCGGTCTTGATCAAAAACATCGCCGGTGATTCGCGCCTGGCCGATCAGGCGTGGGCGGAGCAGGAAGGCGTCATTTCGTTCGCAGCCCAGCCGCTGTTGCTGGAAAACCGGCTCGTCGGCATGATGTCTCTGTTTTCGACGACACCCCTCACGATGGCCACGCTCCAGGAGATGGCTTCTGTTGCGCACGGCATCGCGCTTTGCATCGAGCGCAAACACTCCGAACTGGCACTCAATGAGAGCGAGGGCCGATACCGCCTGGTCGTGGAAAACATTCGCGAGATTATCTTTCAGATGGATGAATTCGGCCACTGGGCGTTCCTCAATCCCGCCTGGACAGCGGCCACCGGTTTCACGGTCAAGGAAACGCTCGGCACGTTTTTCCTCGATTACGTTCATTATGATGACCGCCAGCAAAACCGCCACATCTTCCTCGAACTCATCGAGCGCAAGATGGATTACTGCCGTTACGAGACGCGCTTCCTCACCAAGGACGGCAAGACCCGCTGGATGGAAGTCTATGCGCAACTCACGCAAAACCCGGACGGCACCGCGCTCGGCACGTCGGGCAGCCTCAACGACATTTCGGAGCGCAAGCAGGCCGAAGACGAAATCCGGAAACTCGCCGCCTTCCCGCGGGTGAATCCCAATCCGGTGCTGGAATTCGCGGCGGACGGGAACATCAGCTATTTCAACGACGCGGCCAAGCAACTGGCCACAACGCTCGATAATAATGAACTGCTGGCCATCCTGCCGCCACATCCAGGCCGGATTGCCCATGAATGTCTGGCGTCCGGTCAGAACCGCTTGCGCCTGCAAACGGTCGTCGCCGGCCACACGCTCACGTGGTCGTTCTTCCCCGTGGTCGTCAACCAGGTCGTGCATTGTTACGGCGCGGATGTCACCGACATCGTCAGTCTGGAAGCCCAGTTCCGCCACGCACAAAAACTCGAATCGGTCGGCCAGCTCGCCGCCGGGGTCGCGCACGACTTCAACAACATTCTCACCGTCATTCAGGGTTACTCCGACTGCTTGCTTGCCACCTGCAAAGACAATCCGGTCGTTGTCGGCCAATTAAAGCAGATTTCCGACGCGGCCCGGCGCGCGGCCGCGCTCACGCGCCAGTTGCTCGCGTTCAGTCGCAAGCAAGTCATCCAGACCCGCGCTTTGGCCTTGAACACGGTCTTGCAGAACTCCGGTTCAATTCTCTCCCGCTTGCTCGGCGAGGACGTTGCGCTCAAGACCGAATTCGCGGCTGACTTGCCTTCGATCCAGGCCGATCCCGGCATGATCGAGCAGGTCGTCATGAACCTGGCCGTCAACGCGCGCGACGCCATGCCCAAGGGCGGCCAATTGCGCGTGGCCACTTCCCTCGTGGAGGTGGACGCCGCGCACGCGTTGCGGCAGGTGGGCGCACGGCAGGGCCGCTTCGTATGTCTGGAAGTCGCGGACAGCGGTTGCGGCATGAGTCCGGAAACCTTGAGCCGCATTTTCGAGCCGTTCTTTTCAACCAAGGAAGTTGGCAAAGGTACCGGCCTCGGCCTCGCCACCGTTTACGGCATCGTCAAACAACATCAGGGCTGGATTGAGGTCGCCAGCGAAGCCGGCGTGGGCACGACCTTCAAAATTTTTCTGCCCGCCATCGGCGGGACGGCGGAAGAAACTCCGGATACTTCCTTCCTCCTGAAAAATGTCCGCGGCGGTCAAGAAACCATCCTGCTGGTCGAGGACGAACCTGACTTGCGCGAATTGGTGTGCGAGATTTTGAAAGGTTACCGCTACAAAGTCGTCTCTGCTGCCAACGGCGTGGAAGCCCTGAAACTGTGGGACAAACACGATGGGCGCATTGACCTGCTGCTGACCGACATCGTAATGCCCGAGGGCATGAATGGCCGCGAACTGGTGGTGCAACTCCGCCAGCGCCAGCCTAATCTAAGAGTCATCTACACCAGCGGTTACAGCGCCGCGATGGCGGAAACCGAACCAAACCACCGCGACGGTTTGTTCCTGGCCAAGCCCTATCGCCCGCCCGCGCTGGCCAAACTCGTCCGCGAATGTCTCGACGGCGCGACGAATTGAATCGGCCCCATCGTTAGCCCCGGGTGGCAACACCATTCCCCAGCCGTGAAGCATCAATTTGATGCTCAATCGCTTCACTCTTCTTCCGTGACCGCATCGTAGAATTCGAGGACGTCGCCCTTCTGGCCTTTCAACTCGGCTTCTTTGAACTTGATCGCGGTGCGCGGGTGCTGGTTCAACATGCCGGTGAGCAGGTTCGCCAGATCGTAACCCAACACAAGTTTGGCGCGCATCGGCTCGACGTGGTTTTGCACGCAATCGAGCACGGGACGGAGATCGTATTTCGGGTTGTGCAGGAAGCCGATGAGCAGTTCCATCGGGCAATTGCCCGCACCGCGGCCCAGGCCGGCCATCGTCGCGTCGAGATAATTCGCGCCCAGGATGATGCCCTCGATGGTGTTCGCGAAGGCCAGTTGCAGGTTGTTGTGCATGTGCACGCCCACCTCTTTACCGGCGGACTTGCAATAGTGCAGATATTTCTTCACCAGATGATGCACCTTCTCGCTGTAGAGCGCGCCGAAACTATCCACGACGTAAATGACCTTCGCCTCGGACCGGGCAAACATTTCCAATCCCTCGTCCAGTTCGCTTTCGGCCACGACCGAGGCGGCCATCAGATTGATGGTCGCTTCATAACCTTTGTCGTGGGCGTCTTTGACCATGTCGAGCGCGGTGGGAATCTGGTTGATGTAGGTCGCCACGCGGATGAGGTCCACGACGGATTCCTTCTTCGGCGGGATGTCCTCGTGATAATCACACCGCTCAGCGTCGGCCATGACAGCAAGTTTCAAATCCGTCTTGTTCTCGCCGACGATCCGGCGGAGGTCTTCCTCCTGACAATACTTCCAGCATCCGTGCTCGCCCTGCTTGATGCCTTTGCGCGACGCCTTGTAGCCCAGTTCCATGTAATCAATGCCCGCGGCCACGCAGGTGTCGTAAACCACCTTCACGATTCTGTCGTCGAAGTGGTGGTTGTTCATCAAGCCGCCGTCGCGGATGGTACAATCCACGACCTTGATTTCCGGGCGGTAGGAGAGCCAGCGGCTGGTTGGCGTGTCTTTGGGTTTTGCGGTTTTCATGTTTTTTGCGCCGGGAGAAGTAATTCGTCCCGGCCTTAAGAGCAAGCTTAAGCACTCAGGCGGTTGCAATAAATTAATCGAAAACCGCCAGTTTAGCCGGTGGCCGGGCGTGCCTGATTATGCGATTTCGGCCAGCAGTTTACTTTTTCCCGAAGAAATCCTTGATCACCGAAACCACGCGCTGGATTTGGGCGTCGGTGAGCTCCGGATAAATTGGCAGGCTCAGACATTCGCGTGCCGCCTTTTCAGCGACCGGGAAAGACCCTTCCTTGTGGCCGAGATGGGCGTAGCACTTTTGCAAATGCAATGACATCGGGTAGTGCAACGCACAGCCGACGCCGTTGGCTTCGAGATGTTTCTTCAATTCCTCGCGTTTGGGATGGCGCACCACGTAGAGGTGGTAGGCGTTTTCCGCGTAACTGGCCTCACGCGGCAGTTGCAGCGGCGTGTCGGCGAGCAGTTCGTGATACCGGTGCGCGACACGGCGACGTTCGCGCGTCCAATTGTCAAGGTGTTTCAACTTTACCCCCAACACCGCACCCTGAAAACCTTCCATGCGGTAGTTGAAACCGATTTCGTCGTGGTAGTAGCGCACGGTCGAGCCGTGTTCGCGCAACGCACGGGCGCGGGCGGCGTAGGCGGCGTTGTTCGTCACCAGCGCGCCACCTTCCCCGGTCGCACCGAGATTCTTGCCGGGATAAAAACTGAAGCAGGCCATTTCGCCAAACGTGCCGACGACCTTGCCCTTGTATTTCGCACCGTGGGCCTGGCAGGCGTCTTCGATGAGCGGGAGTTTGTGTTTCTTGCAGATGGCCAGAATCGGATCCACGTCGAAAGGATGACCATAGAGGTGTACGGGGAGAATGGCCTTCGTACGCGGTGTAATGGCACGCTCGACGAGTTTCGGGTTCAGGTTGAACGTCGCGTCCTCGATGTCCACGTAAACCGGCTTGGCGCCGACGTAGGAAATCGCCCAACTCGTCGCCACGAACGTGCAGGGCGTGCTGATAACCTCATCGCCCGGGCCGACCCCGGCCAACAGCATGGCGACGTGTAGCGCCGACGTGCCGCTGTTGAAACCCACGCAATGTTCCGCGCCGCAGAATTTTGCAAAGTCTTTCTCAAACTGCGCCACGTCCGGGCCGAGGCAGAACGAGCAGTTGTCCAGCGTGCGCGCAAGCGCCGCGTCAATTTCCTTGCGGAGGCCGCGCAATTGCGCGGGCAGATCCAAGTAAGGCACTTTGTCGGTCATGTTGTTTCCTTTGTCGCTCAAAAATCGTGCGTGAAAGATACACTCCCCCTGCGACTCGAACAACGCGGAAACTTCGGATTCGTCCCCGGAAAAATACGCATGCTGCCACGGGTGTCCTTTCAACGATTTCAAACTGTTTGATTCTTGACTCAAAGTCAGAACCAGACGGACGAGCGATGAACCAAAATCTCACCGTTCTCCGTTTTGGTGGTGGCTGCCTGCGCCGTTAACGGGTGCGGCTGGTGTGTAGCGTGTTTGCAAGCATGGTTACGGGCAGCGTATTTTTTGCGTTGAGTTGTATTTGACCCGACTTCGGAATTGAACGGAGTGTTTTGACAAGCGGCGCGGGGTGTGCCAGTATCTTCCTGCATGAATAAAAAGTTGCTTTTTCTGGCCACAGCCATGGCTGTGGGTGTTGTTTCCTTTGCTGTCCAACCACCCTCGCTGTCGGGGGGCACGGATATTTTGCATCTCTTCCTCCGCAAGAACATGGCGAACGAGGGCCTGCTGACAAACGCCACGGGCCGGGTGGATCTTGGCCTCAATCGTCAGGGCAAAGCCAACAACCAGCGGCTCGACATCGCCGCCGCGAACTTGGAAACCAACACAGCCTATCAGTTGTGGGCGGCGCTCGGTGAAGACACGAATTTCACCTTCGCCGGGAGCTTCACGACCAGCAGCAAGGGCCGCGGGTTGGTGCGCTTCATGCAAGTGGGGTCCAGCAACGGCAAGGCTACAGGCAAAGGCAAGACCCCGTTGCCCGCCGAGCTCGACCCGATCAGCAACATCCGCGCTTTGGTGATTGCCAACGTCAACACGCAGGCCGTGCTCACAGCCGAACTGCGCGAACCGGAAAAATTGCAGTATCTGGTCAAGCGCGCGTTGAGGGACGGAGACGCGGCGGCGGACCTGCGCCTCAAGGCGACGACCCAGAAGGTCCAGTTCCACCTGCGGGCAACGGGTCTGGCCCCAACCGCAGATTATTTCCTCGCGCTGAACGGTGACGCGGTGGCGAGCGCGACCAGCGGAACGAACGGAGTTTTGAGTTTCACGAGTCTGCCGGTTGCCGCAATCAACATTTTGGAAGTGCGCACGCTGGCCATCTGGGACAGCGCGAGCAATAGTGTGCTGAGCACGACCTTGCCGTAAGCGAACTCTCGCGAATTGGAATCGGTTGACCGAAAGCGGCGCTCGATGAGCGTCGCTTTTGTTTGGCTTCCACTACCGGATCGCCAGCGACGTGGCGCTGAAATCAGTCCGGGTTCTCCTTCAACCACTTCTCCATTTCCTGCTGCCACCTGTTCCAATCCGTGCCGTAATCGTCTTCGAGGTAAAGCTCGAGCATTTCTTTGGCTTCGGCGGCTTTGGCGTTGTCAGGGGTGCGCGCGGTTTCCAGCAGCAGCGGCAACTTGATCGCGTTGGGCCGGTTCAACACGTCGGCCAGGATGACATCCTGCACGCTCTCCGGCGTTTTCGAGTTGGTTAGATAATTGCCGAACTTTTCGTAGTCCTCGTCCGCCAGCAGATTGGAAATGTGCTGTGCCGTTTCGACCTGGCCCGCCTCGGGGAAATGCGGAAACAGTTCGAGCATCTTCCTCGCCTTCTCCCCCACTTCCGAATCGTCGCCCAGAATCCGATCAACCCGGTCTTCCCAATCGGTCATCAAATTGGTGTTGGCGACCGAAACTTCAGCGGACGCGACATTCGTCGCGCGGCTCTTGGTTCCGGGGCGTGTGAAAAACGGCGAGGTGTTGGACTTGACGGGCCTGGTTTCGGCCACCGACGACGTCGCCGATTGCGGCGCAGGCTCGGCTCTGCGTAACGACCCCACCCAAATAGCCACCACCACTGCCGCGATGATCGCGAGCGTCGCCAGGATTTTCGCAGTTGGACTCATGATTCCCGAACCTGTTAATAAACTTGAACGGCGAAAAGTTGCGCGATTTTTTCCGCGGAAGCAACCCTTTGAACACACCACCGACCAAGCTGACCGGTAGTTTGCCTCTCACTTGCGCACCAGAATATCCCCCAGTGCTAGATGCCGCAGATCGCTCCTGTAAGACATGTTCAACACGCCGTTACCACATAACCACGTCCCAAGAGCCAGACGCGAAATACGATTCTTTCATAGCCGCGGCCAGCCGCGATCAAGAAGCCGTTGGCGCGGGCAGGACCTCGGGGCTCCCGGAATCAAATTGGAGGTTGTGAAGCCGGGCGTAAAGGCCATTACGTTGAAGCAATTCCGCGTGCTTGCCCGTCTCCACAATCCGGCCCTGATCCAGCACCACGATCAAATCGGCCCGCTGGATCGTGGAGAGCCGGTGTGCGATGCAGAGGGTCGTGCGCCCGCGCATCAATTCATCCAACGCCGACTGCACGGCACGTTCGGATTCCGTGTCCAGCGAACTCGTGGCTTCGTCGAGCACCAAGATAGGGGCGTGTTTCACAATAGCACGAGCGATGGCCACACGCTGGCGCTGTCCACCGGACAGCATCACGCCCTTCTCGCCCACCAGCGTGTTGTAGCCCTCGGGTCGTTGCAGAATGAACTCATGCGCGCTCGCGTGGCGGGCTGCGGCTTCGATCTCCGCCTCGCTGGCGCCGGGGCGACCCAGGGCGATGTTGCGCCGGACGGTGTCGTTGAACAGGACTGTCTCCTGCGTGACGACCGCAATCTGGCTGCGCAGGTCGCGCGTAGCGAACTCACGAATGTCCGTGCCGCCTATGCGTACGGCGCCGCGCTGTGGATCGTAAAAACGCAGCAGCAGATTCGTCATGGTGGTCTTACCGGAGCCGCTGAGGCCGACCAGCGCCACCATCTGGCCCGGCTGGATGGTTAAATTGATGCCGCGTAGGACGGCTTTGTCGCCGTAGGCGAAGTTCACATTGTCGAACTGTACGGTCGCGCCCGTGGCGCGGCAGGGCTTGGGGACGGCCGGTTCAGGCAGGTCGCTGCGCATGGCCAGCAGTTCGAAGATGCGTTCACTGGCAGCGTGGGCCTGATGGAACTGGTTGTGAAGCCGTGTGAGATTCTTCAACGGGCGGTACATGGCGAAGATAGAGAGAAGGATGAATAGGAAATCCGCAGAATCGTGTTGCGCGCCGCCAAGCCGGGCAAGGTAGATCAGCACAAGCGCCAGACCGAGTGCGCCGACGAATTCGAGCAGCGGGCCGGGCGTTTCCGCCGAACGCACCAGCCGCATGGCGTGGCTGATGTACCTGCCTGCTGCCGCGCGGAATTGTTCGACCACTGTCGGCTCCAAATTGAACGCCTTGATCACCCGCACGCCGCTGAACGATTCAGATATGACGCCGCCCAGTTCGGCCATTTGCGCCTGCGCCGCGCGGCTCGACTGGCGCGCTTTGCGATTGTAAATGGCGATGGGTATGATGCAAACCGGCAGCACGACCAGCGAGATCAGCGTGATTTTCGGCTGTTGCCAAAGCAGGTAGCCTAGCAATGCCACCAGCGTAATGGGATCCTTTACGAGAATCGCGGTCGCGGAGCTCAGGATGTGCTGCAACGCGCCCGTGTCGTTCATGATGCGCGACATCAAAGCGCCTGTGTTGGCCTGGCTGAAGAAGCTGGCGGGCAGGTTGATGATGTGACCGAAAAGCCGCACGCGCAGGTCGGCGATGGCGCGGATGGCGGCCCACTGGAGACAATACACGTTCAAGTAGGAGAACAGTCCGCGCAGAAAAATGATCGCCGGAATCGCCGCGATAATCACAATGACCGCGCTTGGGTGCGATTGCACGCCGCCGTGCAAGGTTTCCTGTGCAGCGTGGACGGTTGAGCGTAACGCTTCGGGGGCCCACTTGAGTCGGGCCGCCAGATCTGGCGTTTGAGCAGAAGGGAATATCAGGCCGTAAACGAATGTCACTACCGCGATCATCAAAGGTTCGAGCAACCCGCCGATGACGCCAGCCAGCACGCCCAGCAACAAACGCGAGCGATAGGCCCGCGCCAGGCCCCAAACTTTGAACAGGAAATCGGTCATGCCGATGGGGAAAGTATGTCTCCCGTTGGTCGCCGAAAGCGAGAGTTATCTGAGGAGGGCATGTTGCCCACCCCGCCGTTACTAGTATGCCCCGGAACATCCTTCTCAGCTTGATGCTCTCAGTCCTCGATCGTCACCGTCCACGCCTCATTTGCGGCCAGAACCCGTTCACGCGTGTGATACCGCCCTCCTCTAACGATGTCCACCCGGATCGAGCGGGCGATGGGGACGGTGTTTGAAATCGTGACCGAGCAGGCTTCTGATTCCGAACGCACACACAACCGATGCTGCGCGACTTGCAACGGGCGCGCGTTCTTCACTCGCACATCAAACGGCCCGCAGGCGAAAGCGTATGTGACCTGCGGCCAAAATGTCGGGCGGTTGCCCAGGATTTTTGTTTTCAAGCCTGAACCATCTTCTCCGGCCAGGAGTGTGAACAGTGGCGGGTCTTCCGGTTTACGCCAGAAGTCGAGCATGGAGAGATCATCCAATGCCACAAACGCCGCGTCTCCTCCTCGCAGCAAAGCGGCGGCACGTTGCGCCGTGACCGGTCTGCGATAAACGTTCAGATACACCTGAAGCGCGGGTGGTGCGTCGGACAGCCTCGGCGCGGGCGCATCCACGAAAGTCAACGGTGGCTCCGCGCCGGCTTCAGCTTCGATCTTCGCGGCGAGTTTCTGCAAGGCGATTGTGCGTTGGATGACCGGTTGCCGTTCGCGCACGAAGTAGTAGTACACACCGAAACCCATCACCATCACTGTTACACCGACGAGCGTGCCGTTGCGCACCCGTATGGGGTCAAGATGCCGGGTGAACCGGCTCAATTCCCGACCCGCGATCAACGAAGCGGCGGGCATCAGCGGCCAGAGCAGGTCAGCCCGTTGGTGCGGCGAAAGACTGAAGAGGAACAGACCAGCTAGGAACCAGCAGCACAGAAAACGCTCAAACCGTCGCTCTTCATCTTGCTTCGACGGGCGTTTGCAGATCCGCCACACGCCGTAGTAAGCCAGCAAGCTCCACGGCGCTGCGCGGCCCAGGTAGTAAAGCGGCTGTTGCCAGATGAGCGTTCCCGGGAGATTATCTTTTTTGTTCTTGATGGCATTTCCCACCAGTTCCTTGCCGATCATTTTGTCAATGAGCGCCTGCCCCTGATCGAGATACGCCAGATAAAACCAGCCCGCCGTAATCAGGAAGAACAGCACCACTCCCGGCCAGTGCGAGCCTTTGACCGGTTGCGCCACGCCGCTGCGGCGCTCCCAGACCGCTGCCAGCAAACCAAACGAGGCCAGAACAACCCCCAGCGGTCCCTTGGTCAGCGTCGCCAGCGCCGCCACCAACCAGAACCATGTCCAACCGCTGCCACGATTCCACGCGCACCACGCCAACAGCGCCGCCGCTGTCACCGTAAGGGTGAACACACTGTCGGTTCGCGCCAGACCAAACGACTTTAATCCGGCCGGGGTCAGCATGAACATCAGGGCGCCAAACATGGCCGCGGTGGTTCCAAAATATTTTCGTCCCACCGCCAGCAACATCCACGCGACGCCAAACCCAGCAAAGACGCACGGCAGATAAAGCGTCGCCAGACTGATCCGCCCGTTCGCCACGCTAAGCGCGGCGCACAGCCACGTGTAGAGCGGAGGCTTGGAGGTGATGTCGCCTGAGAGATCCCGCTGACAAATCCAGTTCCCGTTCTTAACGGCGTCCAGGACATACGTCGCCGGCCGCTCCTGGTCCTGATCCAGCAGGTTAGGCGGCGAGGTTAGCCGGATGACCCCGAGGCACGCCGCGACAAACGCCACCAACAGGAACGGCATCCAACGGGGCCACGCATCCACCGGTTGGTTGGGCGGGTTGGCTGTGAGTGCAGTCGCGTTCGTGGCGTCAGGCGTCAAGCGAATCCAGGAGTTCGGCGGTTCGGTCGCACGGACTGTGTAACGTTTCGGCAACAGTTGTCAATCGTGGCTGATTTTCCTCGGGTGCCTGAGCGTGAATCAAGCGTGGCATGCCCCGGCCCGAAAGCAATGGCTGGATTTCAGTCGGTTGCGTGCTAGCCTTTTGTGGGCAACGGCTGAACTAAATCAGATTCAGGACAAGCTTTGCACGTTACCTTTTACTATCCGGGCAACAAACCTGTGCCGCCCCCCCCTTTCAGGGGCGGGCACCAGGGGATGGACTGGGGGGGCCAGGG
>CAYIOH010000034.1:9772-15822 GCA_964364975.1 uncultured Bifidobacteriaceae bacterium | reverse complement strand
CCCATTGTTACTTCCATAAGTTCATCAACCGTGCCTACCCGCCAGCCGGGCGGGATTGGGCCGAGCGGGGAATCTTGGACGGTGGCGGGGAACAGCGCGGCGAGTTCGGGGCGGAGGTGGGCGGGTTTGCGGCCGGCGGCTTTGGCCACCAACGGGTCGAAATCCACAAACCACGAACGGAACAACGCCGCCGCCAACTCCTCCAGCGTCCGGTTCATCCGCCGGTTCAACTCAATCTTGTCGTCCAACACCCCCAACACCCGCGCTATCGCCCGCTGCTCGTCGAGCGGCGGCAGCAAGAATTCAAACTCTTTGATTTGCCCTGCGCTAATGTGCGGAACGGAAGTTCCAGTCTGAACCGCTAGGACGTGTTCCGTGAAATCACGGCTTGCGATGAGGAACGAGAGAAAACGCTGGTCAACGTGCGAGCGGGCACGAAGCCGCGAGACGCGCTGAACAAGAAAACACGGCAAGTCGTGCTTCGTTATCCGTGCGAACTTCAATCCTGCCTCAATCCACGGACGATCCATTGCGACCACGACATCGCCATCTGCCAAAGCGTATTCTTGAACCGAATCGGTTTTGGAAGCCGGCCAATGTTGTGAATCCGCCCAGCGAAGCTTGCCCTGAATGATGTTATCGCCACGCAGCAGCCGAGGCTGCATTTGGTCGTCAACGTATTCCGCGCTGCGGAACGGAAAGCCTGTCAGCAAATCCGCAGCATCGCTCAAACGTGAATTTTTCCATTCAGCCGACATTTGAAAATTCTTCCATGACTTCACGCAGCCTCGCAGAAAGTTCGTCGGCTTCGTCCAGTTCTTTTTGAAGTTGCAGGCGCAGTTTCGGAAATCGTTCCTCAAACGGTTCATCCTCGCCGCCGTCGTCGCTTGCGCCCACGTAACGGCCCGGCGTGAGCGCGTAGTTGTATTCGCGGATTTTGTCGAGCGGGGCCACGGCGCAGAAGCCGGGCACGGCGTCAGGCGCGCGTTCGCGTTTGAACTGGCGATACACGGCGGCCATGCGCTCGATTTCCTCCGGCGAAAGCTGCTTTTGTTTGCGCGAGCCAGGAATGAGCACGCCGAGTTTGCGGCCGTCAATGAACAGGATTTCGTTCTGGCGGGCGCGGTAGCCTTTGCCGCCAGCGCGGTTCTTGCTCAAGAACCAGAGCGCGCAGGGAATCTGCGTGTTGGCAAACAACTGGCCGGTGAGCGTGACGACGCAATCCACAAAGCCGCCCTCGACCAGCGCCTTGCGGACGGCGAGCCGCGCGACTTCGCTGTTGGAGAGTTCGCCCGTGGCCATTACGAAACCCGCCGTGCCGCCGGCTTCGCGCGCGGTGTGGTCTTTGAGATGCGCAAGGAAGTGGAGCATCCACATGGTATTCGCGTTGCGCGGCGAGAGCGGCAGCGGGCCGGAGATGCCGGCCAGCAACTTTTCTCCCTCTCCTCCCTCAGTGGGAGGAGAGTGCCGAGAGGAGGGCGCGTTGGTGTTGCCCCTCTCCCTGGCCCTCTCCCTGGCCCTCTCCCCATCCGATGGGGAGAGGGAAACGGTTTGGATGGGCAAACGCAGGCGCGCGTCCTTGTCGGAGATGAGTTTTGCGCCCCAGCCGTTTTCGCCTTTCGCGCCGTCGTTGAACGGGGGATTGGCGAGCACGAAATCAGCCTTGAGGTCGGCGTGCTGGTCGTTGGTGTAGGAATTGCCCAGCCGGACATCGGCGTCGAGGCCGTGAATGAACAGGTTCAGGCGGCACAGGCGGTAGGTGAAATCCTTGGTTTCCTGGCCGAAGAACGACAGCTTGCCGCTGTGGTGCGCGAAGGTGTCGCTCTGCACGAACATGCCGCCCGAACCGGAGCAGGGATCGAGCACCTTGCCCTCGGTCGGTTCCAGCATGGCCACGAGTGTCTGGACGATGCTCTGCGGCGTGAAGTATTCGCCGCCGCGCTTGCCTTCGGAATTGGCGAACTCGCCGATGAAGTATTCATAGACGCGCCCCAGCATGTCCACGCCGCCCGTCTCGGCGCGGAAGATGTCCTTGGAAAACAGATTGATGAGGCCGGCGACGCCTTCCTTGTCGAGATTCGACCCGGCGTAAATGGGCGGGAGCAGACCCTTGAGCTTGGGAAACGTCTTTTCCAACAGCGCGAGGATGTTGTCGAGCTTGAGCTTGATGTCGTCGGCGCGGGCGATCTTGACGATGTTATCCCAGCGTGCGGCTTCCGGGACGAGGAAGACGTTCTTCTTTTTGAAATTGTCCGGGTCTTCGCGGATTTCGAGCGCAAGCTGTTTGTCCGTGGTGTGCAGGTCGCTCTTGGGATCGGCAATCTCGGCGTCAATTTCAGAGACACGCTTTTCGTACCGCAGCGACAGGAAGCGGAGGAAAATGAGCGGCAGGACGTAACGCTTGTAATCCGCCGGTTCGATGCTGCCGCGTAAGGCGACAGCCGCGTTCCAGAGTTCCTTCAGCAGTTCGGCAAGACCGCTGTTGCCGTTCTTGTAGCTGGTTTTCGCTTCTGAATTTGTAGCTTTTTCCTTTGCCATGCGATGCGTGCGGAGTGTGAGCGGAAGATTGGGCAGAGGCAAGAAATGAAGCGCGGCCAACCAGTCGCGCCGTCAGCAATTTGTTCGCGTGCCGCCGCTGGTCAACACTGCCAAGAACGGCTCGCCCGAACGTTTGAAGCACGAGGAAGGTCAGCGCCGGCTATTTTCCGCAAAATACTTCGCCGCCTTCCGTTCCTCCGCCTGCACGGCCCGGTTGTAGGCCCGGAGTGCTCCGCGCCTTTGCAGGGCTGCCAGCCCGCCCGTCAAGATCCACTTGGGCGCTCCCAAACGGTTCCGGTAGCGATAACCCCCCGCCATATCCAACGCCAACTTCCAAATCCGTTCCAGCACACTGCTGGGCAGCTCGAAATTCATCAGATCCCACCGATGTTTGGGGATGAGGTGGCCATTCCGCAAAACCCCCTTCGCTTTGAGAAACTCAAAAACGGGCGAATTCCGCTTGAACCCATACTTCCGTTCTACTTCCGCCCAGGTCAGTCCGCTCAGCCGGTCCAGGTTCTCCGCCGCCCATTGCAAGGCGAGTTCGTTCTGGCGACGGCTGGCCCGACGGTTCCAGTGGTGGGGCGACTTGGGGACGCCTAGCAATTGCCGAATCTGCCGGATGCGCTCCCGGCTCAAATCCGTCTCGCTGGCCAACTCGATATCCTGTTTGGACCAGTCCCAGCTTCGCCATTTGGCCAGGGAGGGTTCTCCGAGCTTGGAACGACGCTTGTGCCAGCACGGCGACTTCGGTGCGCCGATCCGCCGCCGGATGCGTCCGATTAACCGGCTTGAAAGACCCATTTCTTCAGCCAACTCGACATCCTGTTTGGACCAATCCCAGCTTCGCCATTTGGCCAGGCAGGCTTCCCGCCGCTGGTGTCGCCACGAAGATTTCGACGATCCGGGCTTCAGCGCCCGCACGAGTTTCTCTTTCTGTCCTGTGTTGTCTTTGGTCATGTTTGTAGCTTGGTTAATTTGGCGGCGGCCTTCCCTGTTTCGCTCTCACCGTTTGCCTTGTTGCGCTACCTTCACGTCTTTGACCTTGAGCATGACTTTGGCGAGATCTCGCATGGCGTCGTCCGGCACCTTGTTCGGGAGGATTTGAGCGAAGCGGCCTTTGATTTCGTCCATGCCGGGCACTTCAGGTTCGCCGAACCCGAAGAATTTGCCGTTGCCGCTGCGGATGATGGGCAGGAATTTCTGTTTCCGCCCGTCGTGCGACTTGCCCATCAGAACCACGACCTCGCGCCGGTCAAACGCCTCGGATGGCGGTTCAGTCATGTCAAGCTTCTCGCCGGGCGCGGCGGTTTTCATCCAGGATTCGAGCGTCATCACACACGCGGTTGCACCGTGGGCGATGCATACGAGGCGCGCGTTGTTGGCGAAGTTGTCCTTGGCGTGTTCATCCGCAAGGCTCTCGGGACAGACCATGCCCTGGCCGTCCGGCCCGATGAGGAAGAGGGCGGGCGTGATGCGGCCCGAGTTGCGCATGCAGAAATCGGCGTAGTGCTCGGCGTTGGCGAGCAGTTCGTCAAGCGTCCTGGGCTGCGAGTGCGGCTGGGGCGACGGTTGCATGGGCGAGAGGGTGATACGAGTGAAGTAAAACGGCAAGAGGCGAGGGATGTGCTTGGGGGTTAACGCAGGATTCAGGCGGCAGCATCTGATGATCGGCCCATTTATTTTTGGGTAGCCGAAGCGAGTAGGCCGCCGCCCGAATCCCAACACCTCATTTTCAGCAGATGCGATGCCTGCGACCGTAGCTTGGGCCATTTTTATCTGACGCCGATTTTGGCAGAGATTACGCCCACTGAGACCAGACAAAGCCCATTGCGCAGTCTTCCAGCTCACCGAGTCACCCAGAGTCAGAGTCAGAGTCGCAAAACTCGCACCCGGTCAGCTTGCGAACGCGTCATTGCACACCGGCCGCCAGCGCTGAATGAGATCGTGTTCCTCAGTACAGCGAGCGGACTGCCCAGCGGTATCGTAATGGGCATGGAGATGGGTCGCGCCGTTGGCAATGGCGTCCGACAGCTTCACGTGACCCTCAAGTCGCTGATGCAGATCCCGAGTTTGAGCAATGTAGATCGGAGACCAATCACCGTCCGCCAACTGCTTGGCATAAATGTAAATGCCGGGCAGCGGTCGAAAAGCAGTGTCGAAGGAACAAATCTCGTAGGGATACTCCTTGCCGGACTGCCCGGGCCAATTGTAGGACGTGGACTTTGTGCTCTCTGGATGCGGGTGACGACTGAATAAGTTTTTTATCAAGTTCACCGTATTAAGACCAGACCATTGAATCAGTGCGTTGTCAATGGCGCCCGCTTGGGGTTGGCAAGCGCGGCGCGCACGGAGTGGGCACGCCCTACCGTGGAAAGTGGCCGATGGCGGGCACGGTCCTTGCTGATTCATTCCTGGCCGCATTGGGTTTTTTGGTTTTCCCAGCACGGCTTTTCGGAGCCGAGGACACGTTCTCCGGCCCGTCGGGTTCAGGGCGCCTATTCCTTCCTCCGGATGGGCGCCCTTCTTCTTGTACGGATGGCGGGGCGTTGGCTAGGAGTTGATGCGCCGGCTCTTTTTGAGCAATGTGGCCGTGGCCCGCAAGATTTCCTGGAGTTGATACGCCAGATCTCCGCTGGTGAAGTAGTCACCGGCGTTCTCCTGGCGCATGCCTGTGCGGCTGACTTTGGCCAAGGTGGATGAAACTTGCTGTAGCTCTTGCTCAGTGGGCCACTTGATGCGGCTCTGATCGGTCCTCGGCGCGAACCCGGCGGCATAGCGATCCCTGCGGCGCAGCCGCCCCGGCCGGCGGACATGGTTGAGCGAGCCCATCCTGGGTGTACTTGGAAGTAACGTGTTCTTC
Organism: uncultured Bifidobacteriaceae bacterium; assembly: GCA_964364975.1. Lineage (GTDB taxonomy): Bacteria > Verrucomicrobiota > Verrucomicrobiia > Limisphaerales > JADLHS01 > JALOTT01. Next base: position 10,421 of record CAYIOH010000034.1, on the reverse strand, counting down.
ATGGTCATTTCGTGGCCAGCCCTGCGGCTGCCAGGTGAATTTGCATCTCGCGAAACCGTGCGGCCACCGTATCAAACAAATTAACATAGCATATTATGGAGGGTTTTCAATGGTCAGATCGGGATGGCGTAACTTGCTGAAGGCGGAGGGGAACGTGGTGCGCATGGAGTAATTCGCGTAGTGCTCCGCCTGCGCGAGGAGGTCGTCGAGAGTTTCGAGTTTTGGCTTCGGTTGCACTGGTATCATGGTGGTGCGCGTGATACGAGTCGGCAAGGAATGAAGCGACGGATTAACGGTGGCCGCGCAGTAGGGGGCGTAAAGGATCAAAACTCTAGCGCAGCTCCATCCGCGTTTTACGTTTTAATTACTGTGACCAGGTTCAATTCCCTCCGCTGGCACCATCATTATGCCTGCGATTGTTTACGTGCTTCGTTCCAAGTCCGGCCGCTACTCTATTACGGCTCAACCACAGTCTGGCACCACACCACAAGGTTTCGCGGCGCAAAAAAACCGTTATGCCGGCAGGATGTAAAGGTGCGCGTGTCCCCAACCGCCTTGCGACTGGAATTCCAGAACGCCATCGTGAACCCGGAAAGCGACCTCGCTGCCGGCTGATCCGGGACGCGAACCTTGGAGGTAAACACGCGCG
>CAYIOH010000034.1:0-9672 GCA_964364975.1 uncultured Bifidobacteriaceae bacterium | reverse complement strand
AGCGACCTCGCTGCCGGCTGATCCGGGACGCGAACCTTGGAGGTAAACACGCGCGGCCAGCAGGCCGTCGGCAAGTGGAATCTTCAGATTGGCCTCGCCTAGAATCCAAAGTTCCATAATGGCACCGCCCGGCACGCGACGATCCGGCGGCAATGGCGCCCAGGCGATGTGGCCCACCGAACGGTCGGCGAAAATATAATCGCGGCCTTCAATGCGAATGGACGAACAGTCATAGCCGCCGAAGGCCGCCAACTGGCGCTGGCGGTCGAGACGGAAGGCCACAATCTGCCGACCGGAAAAGTTCAACGTGTGACCCGCAACGCGGAAGTCGCGCAATTCGAGCCGGTCGGACGGCAGGGGATTTTGCTTGAGGATGTCTTCATCCTGTTGCGGGTCACGATGGATACCGCCGCTCCAGGTTTCAACGTGCGTCCGGTAGTGCGCGGCCACGGCGACCGTGCCATTGGGGAATCGAGTCGCGAGATAGGGCGACTCGCGTGACACCACGGCGGGATTGTCCTCGGTCGCAAGCTCAGGCCGGCTCTTGGGATATGCGCCTAAGGCTTTGAGGATTTCAAACCAGGTGCGGGTTTCATACCCGAGCGAGGCAGACTGGTCATCGCGCGGTCGAAAGCCGAGAAAGGTCACGGAGCCGCCGTTGGGCACAGTGCGATTGACGCCGACAGCTTCTCCGAAGATGCGTGCGACCGGGTTCGCGCCCGACTCCGGTTCCACCGGATAAGTCGCGTCCACGAGGAAATCCGTTAGGATGGTTTGAGGCGGGACTTTTTTCAGCGCGCCGTCGAATTCGACGACGCTGCCGGCGGCCATCACTCCTTCGCGGTCGAATTGGAGTGTTTTCACGCCACACAGCCGCTTCCAGCGTTCCAGCACGGGTTTGCCGGACAGGTCGAGGCGCGGCGGCGGGCCGGACCAAACCAGCTTGCCGCCGCGCTGGATGAACTGTTCCAGAAACGGCAGCAGGCCCGGCGGCGGGAGCGGCTCGAACAGCACCACCAATGTGCCGAAGCGCCGGCCACACATTTCGATCCAGCCGTCCGAAGCCACACGGCCCAGCTCAAGCAATTTCTCCGGCGTGATGTAGTTGGCGTAGCCGTATTGTGTCATCCACGAACCGAATCGTTCCTCGCACGCGACGAGCGAAAGCGGGTAAAGCATGAGCACCTCGACGTCGCGATGCTGGCGGCCCTCGATGGCCTGGAAGGCTGGACTCGCGCCGCCCGCGCCGAAAGCATTTTGCAGAATGTGGTAGCGCTGGCCAACCGCCCCGGGCCAGCCCCAGCCGGCGGCGTAGGCGTAACGGTCGTGCGGGTTGACGCTGCCCAACGAGCAGGCCAATGCCAGACCATAATAGTCGCGGTCCGACCAGCCGCCCTCGGCGTGGTCGGTGCCGCCACCGGTCAGGAATTTGCCCCAGCGAAAGTAGTCGTCACACGCCGCAGCGGCCTGTTGCACGGTGTTCGACCAGAGGAAATTAGGCGTGTATTCGTACCGAAAGCTGCCGCTGGTGCGGCGCGGGTGATTGGTCTGCCAGTAATCAATGGTTGGGCTTTGAGCCCAGGTGGCATGAGCTGTGGCGACCAGTTCATGGCCGTAGAGTTTTTCCGCGTGTTCGCGGGCCTGTTGGAAGAGGCTCACGACTGTGCGGTGAAGCAGATCGTAGTAGCGCCGCCGGAGCAGGAAGGTGCGTTGCACGTCGTCGGCGCCCACGCCCATGACATGCTGCGCGGGCAGACGCGCTTCGACACTGGAATCAAATCCATGCTGGCCGTAGCAGAAATACACGAGCCACTTTTCAAAGTCAGCGAACTCCGCACCATACTGCTCCGCGAACTGGCGCGCCAAGTTGGGTGTCAGGAAGCGAAACGTGAACTGCCCCTCATCGTGGTGGCCAAAGTAGTTCCAGTCCTGCTGAATGTGGACCTCGTCCGAATAGAGGCCGAGCAGTGGAATGTCGGCCTGCCGGTAACGCTCGACCAGATCCTTGAGAAACGGCAGAGCCTTTGGGCTAAAGTAATCCATCTCCGGCGTCCGGTAACTCACCACCACGAGCACACGGTCCAACGGGCCGAGATCGGTGTCGCCTTGACCACGGATCGTGAGCCGGCGACGCGCCGCGGTCGGACTCTCTGGTTCCGCTGCTTCGATTTCTACCGGTTGCCGCAGTTCGACAATTCCTTTCGGATCAACGTGATAAAAGTTCGAGCGCCCGACTCGCTGTTCGCGGAAGGCAAACACGCGCACACCGGTGCGCTGAAGTTCGATGATTCCCTTGTTATTCCCCCAGCGGAGTTGCTGCCACAACGACACGGAGAACCGGCCGGTTTTTGGATCGCGCCAGTCCTCGCGATACTGCACCCAGCGGCCCGCCTCGCCGGTTTTCCGGGCGTAGCCCGCCCCAATTTCCAAGGGCGTGAGAAAACTCAATTCCAGTCCGAGTCCATAAGCCCTGACCGTCTGGCTGATGCGTGCCAGACGCTGGATGTATTCCTCCGAATCCGGCGTCAACACACGCGGCTGACCCTTCTGACCGGAGCGGTATTGTTCCCAGAACGCGTCAAAGGCGAGCACCAGGATCTTGGCGCCGCTGGCGCGCGCCTGCTCGCAAATCTTGCGCAGCGTGGTGACATTCGGCGTCTTGCTGAGGCTCAGATCCACTTCCTTGTCCGGGTCCTGCAAATCCTCAAGTTGCTGGTCGCTCACGTAGATGATGTGTCCCCTGGGTCGCTGATAGTCAGGCACGACCACCAGCGGATCCGGAATGGCGCGTGGCGTTTCCGCGCTCAGAACGGGCGCAGTGGCGGCACCGAACGAACACGCCACGCCGAGTTGGGCGAGGTGCTCGACAAATTCGCGGCGATTGAGGGAATTCATGCGCGTGCGAGATCCGCTGGCTTCAGCCTGGTTGGGTTTGCAGGGTTTTCAAATTGCTTGCCGCCGTCGGCCATGCTTCTTTTTCCAACATCTGGCGTTGGAATTAAAGCCAATTCGGTGGTCCGCCCGTGAAATGCCTTCCAACAATCTGCAAGCCAGCCCGCGCCCAGTCTGGGCCACAGGTTTAACAGCCAGAGCAGCTTATTTCGCTTTTTCCGCAATAGTCTTGACCTGCCGGGCGGCGACCTATTAACTTGTTCCGGTTAGGCAAAGTTCATGTTAGCGCAATTCAAAAGCCTGTTCTCCAACGACATTGGGATAGACCTCGGGACGGCCAATTCATTGGTCTATGTTCGCGATCGGGGCATTGTCCTCCGCGAACCGTCGGTCGTGGCGATCCAAGCGGGCACGACGAACGTGCTGGCAGTCGGTGAGGAAGCGAAACGCATGCTGGGCCGCACGCCCGGCAACATCGTGGCCATCCGCCCGATGAAAGATGGCGTCATCGCCGACTTCGAAATCACCGAAGCCATGCTCCGCCACTTCATTCAAAAGGTCCATCACCGCAAGCTGATTGCGCCACGGGTCGTGGTCGCAGTGCCTTCGGGCATCACGGAAGTGGAGAAACGGGCGGTCAAAGATTCCGCGACTCATGCCGGTGCGCGGGAAGTCTATCTGATCGAACAACCGATGGCCTCGGCCATCGGAGTCGGATTGCCGGTGCATGAGCCGGCGGGCAACATGATCGTGGACGTCGGCGGCGGGACTTGCGAAATCGCAATCATATCCCTTGCCGGCATCGTCTTCTGCCGCAGCCTGCGGGTGGGCGGAGACGAATTCGATGAAACGATCGTGGCCCACATGAAACGCGCCTATAACTTGATGATTGGTGAACGCACCGCGGAAGAAGTCAAGATCCGTGTCGGATCCGCCTTTCCGCTGGAGCAGGAATTAACCATGGAAGTCAAGGGCCGCGATTTGAGCTCGGGTCTGCCGAAGACGCTGACCGTCCGCTCCGAAGAAATTCGCGAGGCCCTTCGAGAACCGCTTTCGAGCATCCTCGAATCCGTCCGTCTCACGCTGGAACGTTGTCCCCCCGAACTGGCCGCCGACCTTGTGGATCGCGGCATCGTCATGGCGGGCGGTGGTGCGCTGTTGCGCGGTATAGACCGGCTGGTGGCGGAGGAAACCGGCTTGCCCGTCCACGTCGCTGATGACCCCATGAGCGCCGTGGCTGAGGGCACGGGGCGCGTATTGCAGGAACTCCAGTTCCTCAAACGCGTCGCGACCAACTCCAGATAATTCCTACCCTTGCGTGGCCGCAGCTCCGAGGGAGCGAAGGCCCGTGCGTTCGCCGACACCACGGCTGAGATTTCAGCAGGTGGTGTGCAGCGATGCTAAAACGTCCGCAATACATTATTTTGGGCTTGGTGGTCGTGCTGGCGCTGGTGATTCTCAACCTGCCAGGCCAGACGGCTGCCCGCATCAAACTCGCCATCGGCGGCCTCTTTTTGCCGCTCTTTGGCCTGACCAGTGCGGGCCAGCAAACCGCCGCCAAAGTCACCGACGCCGTCCTCCCGCGCGCCGAACTCACCCGCCAAAACGAATTGCTTCGCCGCGAAAATGAGCAGCTTCGCATCCAGGCGATGCAAACCACCGAGGTCGACCGCGAAAACGACCGCCTCCGGCAGCAGGTCGGCTGGCAGCAACGCCAGCGGCAATGGAAACTGAAACTTGCCCGCGTCATCCTGCGCGACCCCGCCAACTGGTGGCGCACCGTTCAGATTGATCTCGGCAGCAAGCACGGGTTGACCAACAACCTGCCGGTGCTCACGACCGATGGCCTGGCCGGACGCATTTCCTCCGTAAGCCTCACCCACTCGCAGGTTGTGCTCATTGGCGACCCGAATTGCAAAGTGTCCGCCCTCGTGCAAAACGAAACCCGCGACACCGGCGTCATAGGCGCGAGCGGGCCGTTCGACAACTCGCTCGTCGAACTGAGCCACCTTTCGCCCAGAGCCAACCTGAAGCCCGGCCTGAATGTCGTCACCAGCGGGCTGGGTGGAATTTTTCCGCCGGGCATTCCCATTGGGAAAATCGTGTACTCGCGCCCCGTCGAGTACGGCCTTTACACCGAGGCCCACGTGAAGCTCGTCGCCAACCTTGGCGCACTGGAGGAAGTGTGGGTGCTTTTGCCATGAAAAACCGAAAACATTCAACATCGAACATTCAACGTCGAACGCCCTATGATTCGGGCAATCGCGATGCCTTCATTGAATGTTGGGCGTTGAATGTTGAATGTTCGATGTTCTCTCCCCGGTGACCACTTTTCGCACCATCCTGATTCTGCTCGCCGCGTTCCTCGCGGTGTTTTGGGAAGCCGCGTTTCCCGGCACGTCGCGCTGGCTCAAGGTGCAGGTGGACCTGCTGCCGTCACTGATGGTTTTTGCGAGCCTGTGCACGGGATTGTCAGCCATCGCGCTGCTCGCCGTGGTTGGCGGATTGTTCTTCGACGCGCTTTCCGCCAATCCTCTGGGTGTCAGCATCCTGCCGCTGTTCGCCGTGGGCGTGGCACTTTACTGGCGGCGCGAATTGGTTTTGCGCGACCAACCCTACGCGCAATTCATGCTCGGCTTGGGCGCGAGCGCCGCCACACCGATGCTGACCGTTCTTCTTCTGCTGACCGCGGGCCAGTCGCCATTGCTGGGTTGGGGTTCGCTCTGGCAATGGTTCGTGATGAGTTTCGGCGGCGCGATTGCCACGCCGATTTTCTTTTTTTTCTTCGGCTGGTGCGAGCGCGCGTTCGGCCATCGTCGCGTCACTGAAACCAGTTTCCGTCCCGACCGCGAAATTCGGAGAGGACGTTCCTGAAATGCTGATTTTCGACCAGTTGAAAAAGAACGATCCGCAGCTCCGGCTGCTGGCGGCGGTCATCTTTGCGTGCCTGCTCGTGCTGCTCGCGGGTCTGTGGTGGGTGCAAATCGTGCATGCGCGCGATTACCGGGCATCACTCGAATGGCAATCCTATCGCAGCGTTCGTGTCCCGGCCGTGCGCGGGAAAATACTCGACCGGAACGGAGCGGTGCTCGCGGAAAGCCGCCCAAATTACTGCATCAGCCTATATCTTGAAGATTTGAGTGATTCGTTCCGGAAGGAGTATCAGCACATCCGCCCGATCCGGGTGGTCACGAACTCGCTTTCCGTGTGGCAGAAATGGCTCGGCTTCGATTCCGTCAAGGCCCAACGGGTCAAATTGAGCAAGGCTCAAGTCGAAGCTTTGGAATGGCAGGCGCGTTACCAGATCGGCAACAGCGTAGTTCAGCAGGTCGCAACGATCTTGAAACAGCCGCTTACGCTCAACTACGCCCAATTCTGCAGCCACTACTCCAACAGGCGCGCCCTGCCCTATCCCGTCATCGAAGCCCTCAACTCCGAGCAAATTGCCCGGTTCGAAGAACAGTCCGCCAACACCGTCGGCGTGGATATGGAAATCGAGACCACGCGCGTCTATCCCTGTTCCAACATCGCGGCTCACGTGCTCGGGTATGTGCGGCGCAATAATGATTCGGTGAAAGGCGAGGAAGCGTTCTTTTCTTATCGGCTGCCGGATTATCGCGGCGCGGTCGGCGTCGAGGGCGGCTTCGACGCGCGATTGCGCGGGCGCGCGGGGGCAAAATCCGTGCTCGTAAACAACCTCGGCTATCGCCAGACCGAAAACATTTGGAGCGCCGCAGAACCGGGCCACAACGTTGTGCTTACTCTCGACCTGCGAATCCAGCAGGCGGCTGAGCGCGCAATGCGGGGACGGCTCGGCCCGCAAGCGCGCGGTGCGGTCGTGGTCATGGACGTGCGCAACGGCGACATTCTCGCGCTCGCTTCGTCACCGACGTTGAATCCGAATGATTTCGTGCGGGGCATTACACCGACAGAAATGGCCCGCCTGACCAATGTTACGCTGCGGCCACTGATCAATCGCGCCACGCAGGAGAATTACGCGCCCGGCTCGATCTTCAAAACCATCGTCGGGCTTGCGTGCCTGGAAGCGGGACTGAACGAAAAAGAAACGATTTACAACCCCGGCCACATTTACGTTGGAAGCCGCTACATCAACGACCTGGCCCCAGCGGGCGATTATGATTTTCGCCGCGCCATTGTCCGGTCGAGCAACACCTATTTCATCAGCAACGGCCTGCGGTATCGGTGCATCGAAAAGATTATCACGTTGGGCCAGCGGTTACATCTAGGTGAACGCATGGACCTTCAGACACGACAGGAAACGGCCGGCATTTTGCCGAGCCTGCAACGCGTTCGCTCCGGCTGGTTCGACGGTAACACGGCGAACATTTGCATCGGCCAAGGTGAAATCGCCGTCACCCCGTTGCAAATGGCCGTGATGACTTCGGCGCTGGCCAACGGCGGGAAAGTTCTCTGGCCGCGCCTCGTCCAGCGCATTGAGTCGCAAGATCCGGCTTCGGCGGCACCACCCGAGATCTTTCCAACGGGCCGCGTGCGCGACGAGCTCGGCGTGCGCGGCCATAATCTACAGATCCTGCGCGAGGCCATGCTGGACGAGACGGAAAACCCCGAAGGCACAGGAACAAAGGTCGTGGTGCCCGGCTTGCGCATTTGCGGCAAGACCGGCACGGCGCAAGTGATGGACGAACACGGTCGCACAACTGGCCAAAACCTGTGGTTCATCTCCTTCGCGCCGTATGAAAAACCGCGTTATGCCGTGGTCGTTATGGTTGAGGGCGCCGGTTCGGGTGGCGGTACGTGTGCACCGGTGGCACACGACATTTACACCGCGATCCAGAAGTTCGGCAGCGACGACGACACGAAAAGTCTGGCGCAGGCAAACTAAATGCATTCGCTCACGCTCAACGAAAGTCGGGGACAGTTCGACCGGCTGCAAATCGCGGCCCTCGTCGGGCTGATGCTTTTGGGCGCGGCGTTCGTTTACAGCGCGACAATGTCGAGTGAGTCCGCCGCCAGCCTGCCGCTCCTCAAGCAACTTTGGTTTCGTCAGATCGTCTGGTACGGGATCGGCATCGGTGGGGCGGTCCTGCTGTGTTTTGTGGATTACCACAAGCTCGCCCGATGGGCGTTCGTGGCGTTCTGGGCCTGTATTGTCCTGCTTGTGGGCGTGATGTTCGTTGGCACGGTGCGCGGCGGCGCGCGGCGCTGGTTTGATCTCGGTTTCTTCAGTCTGCAACCGTCTGAATTCGCCAAACTCGCGTTCATCCTGGCGATGGCGCATTTCCTCAGCCGCCCCGTTGACGAGCTGCGCGCGCCAATGAATTTCTGGAAAGCCATCGGCATGATGGCGATCCCTTTTATCTTGATCATGAAGGAGCCGGACTTGGGTTCGGCGCTCGTATTCATTCCATCCGGATTTGCCATGATGCTGGTCGCCGGCGTGCCGCGACGTTATCTGCTGCAATTGCTCGGCATCGTCGGCGTGCTCGCGTCGCTGATTCTGGTGGACGTGCTGTTCGCGCCGCCGAAATGGCAGATCAAGCTGGAGGAGTATCAACGCCAGCGGCTCTTGGTTTATTTCGGACGTGACTTCGCCCCGCCGAACGCCTCGCCCGCCCAGAAGGAGCGCGCGCGGCAGGAGCAGCACGAAAGGTCCTATCAATCCCGTCAAGCGATGATTTCCGTTGGCTCGGGCGGCCTGACGGGCAAGGGCTTGGGCAAAGGCACCCAGACGGCACTGGGTTTCCTGCCGCCGGGCGCGGCGCACAATGATTTCATTTTCTCCGTAATTGCCGAGGAGAAAGGATTCGTCGGCAGCCTTGTGGTGCTGACGCTGTACACGGTCGTCCTCTTCACCGGGTTGAGGATGGCCGGCCAGGCGCGCGACCGCCTGGGGAAATTGCTGGCGGTGGGCGTTGTGACGCTCCTGTTCAGCCACGTCTTCATCAATATCGGCATGAACATCCGCTTGATGCCCGTGACGGGCATTCCACTGCCGCTGTTAAGTTACGGCGGGTCTTCAGTGCTCGGCTCGTTGATCGCCATGGGCATTCTGCAAAACGTTCACATCCATCGAAAAGGATACTAACATGAGTGACAGAAACTTTGGACGCCGCCGACGCGGCATGAGATTCCGCCCCCACGGCGGCCTCGGTCAGGGACCGCAAAAGCCCGACCGCGAGGCCACCCAGGCCCGCGCCGACGCGACGGGCGCGCAGGGCGGCCCCGAGCGCTTGTTCGAGCGCCGGCACGTCAGTGAAATCGAACGCGCGGAAAACATCGCCGCCGGTCTGCCGCCGGAAGGAGCGCCACAGGAACAAGCGCCGCCGCGCGAAGAGAAAAGAGGCAAATTCCGCGAGCCGCACCTCCAGACGCCGGCCCAAGTCGAGGAGGAAAAAACTTTCGAACCGGTGAGCGTCCCTGAGCAACCGAAAGGCATCGTTGAATCCATCAAGGTCGCAGCCACCAGCCTGGTCAAGAAAGTCCAGCGCCTCATCCGGCCGGTGAAAAAAATCCACAAGGAAGTCGTCATCAACGCGGAGACGCTCGAAACACGCGTGGCCGTGCTCGAAGACGGACGGTTGGAGGAATTCAACATCGAGCGCACGACCGAGGAGCGCCTGGTCGGCAGCATCTTCAAAGGCAAGGTTCGCAACCTCGAAGACGGTCTCAAGGCTGCGTTCGTGGACATCGGCTTCGAGAAAAACGCGTTCCTGCATTACTGGGACATCGTGCCGAACCAATTCGACAGCGGCGTGGAAATCGTTGAGCGCGAAGGTGGCCGCCGCCGTGACCGGCCCC
>CAYIOH010000033.1:0-15826 GCA_964364975.1 uncultured Bifidobacteriaceae bacterium | reverse complement strand
CATGTGGGCGAGCGCCGGGTCAGACGGGGTGAGGTTCTCGGCGCCGTACTCGGCATAGATGCCGTAGAGGATGACGATGAACGCGCCGGTCGGCCCGCCGATGGAGACCTTGGTGCCGCCCAGGGCGGAAATCAGAAAGCCGGCGATGACCGCAGTGAAGATAGCGGCCTGCGGGGCGACCCCCGAAGCGATGGCGAAGGCCATCGCCAAAGGCAGGGCAACGATTCCCACCGTGATTCCCGCCACTAAATCTGCATAAAATGCTTGCGGTGAATACTCTTTCAGCGTTTCCAGCAGCTTCGGCCGGAACGGTATCGAAATGTTCATTCTCAAATATTCAAAAAACCAGAGCCAAAAAAGCCTCAGTCTAGCCGCATGTTGAAGGAGGCTACGCGGAATACAATTTCTTTTTTGTGTATGTGAAACCTTGGAGTCTCGCCTGGACGCGGAGTTGGTGTTACGGTCGAAAATTAGACTGTTTGCCAAAAAACTTTCCGGATAGCTCCAAGTCGAATACGCACCCCAAACCCTTCCAAGGAGGGGAGCAGAACAGCGCAAGTCCGAAAACAGTTCCCCTTCCGGGAGGGGTAAGAAGTGAGTTCGTTCCGAATATTCAATTGGACGCCCGTTCTAACCCGAATCGGAATTCAATCCGCGGAACTCCGTGGAGAATCCGAGTCCCAGTTTTCGGGCGTTGACGGCCCACTCTCGGCTGGTCCTACTTCGCCATCACGATTTCGAGGGCTTCCTCGCGCTTTCGCGGCGCGTCTTCCTCGTCGTCCACCGGCGCGGGTGAGGGCCGTTCCAACGATTGCGGCGCGTGGTCGGTCACGGCGTCGCCGGTCTTGTGGAATTTGACGCTGACAATCTTGCTGATGCCGTGTTCTTCCATGGTCACACCGTAAAGCACAGAGGCCATGCCAATCGTGCGCTTGTTGTGCGTGATGATGATGAATTGCGAGTGCTCGAGGAAGCGTTGCAGCACGCGGATGAAGCGGTTGATGTTCGCTTCGTCGAGCGGCGCGTCCAATTCGTCGAGCACGCAGAACGGGCTGGGTTTGACTTGGTAAATCGAAAAGAGCAGCGCCACGGCGGTCATGGTCTGTTCGCCGCCGGACAGGAGTGAAATGGTCTGGAGTTGCTTGCCCGGCGGGCGCGCGACGATGTCAATGCCGCTTTCGAGCACGTCGTTTTCGTCCACAAGGATGAGGTCGGCTTTGCCGCCGCCGAAGACTTCCACGAACATGGTCCGGAAGTTGTCGCGGATTTTAAGGAAGGTCTCCGTGAACATCTGCTTGGTCTGGACGTTGATGCGGCTGATGACTTCCAAGAGCTGGGCCTTGGCGGAGACGAGGTCGTCGTGCTGCTTGGTCAGGAACTGGTAACGCTGCTCGGTCTCCTCGTATTCCTCGATGGCCACGAGGTTGACCGGGCCGAGTTCGTCGAGACGCCGTTGCAAGGCTTCGACCTGCTGCGCGATGGCGGTCCAATCGGTGGCCGCGCCTGCTGCCGCCATTTCCTCCGGCGTCATGACGTGGACCTTGGCCGCGCCTTCGTCGGCAAAGGTGATGGTAATGCACTCGCCATGGACGTCGTCGAGATTGACGTGGTATTTCTGCTGGATGCGCTCGCGCAGATTTTCCACGGTCATGTTCTTCTGCGCCAGTTGCACGTCCAGGGAGCCGCGTTCCTCCTGCCATTGGATGAGGCAGCGGCGTTGTTCGCGGAGATTTTCCTCGCGCGTGGCAAGGTCGGCTTCCTGCGTCTGTTTTTGTCCCACTACTTCCCCGGTCTGCGCGTTCACCTGTTCGCGGTCCAGCGTGAGTTTTTCAATCTGGCGGCGCGATTCCTGAATCTCAGCTTCGGCCTGCGCCTTGCGGCTGATGAAGGAGGAAATCTCACCGCGACGCTGTTCGATGATTTGTGCCAGTTCACCAATACGCTGTTCGAGCGTTTGCTGTTGCTGACGGGACGCAACGCAAAGCTGTTCCTCGGTGGCGAGGGCGACCTTGCACTCGGTCAACGCGGCGGTGGCGGCGTCGCGCTGCTGACGCAACTCATCGAGCATCGCCGTCAACGTGCTCACCTGCTGCTGTTGGGCCTGCTCGCGAGATTCCAATTCGCCGGCGTTGGCGGCGAGGGCGGCGCGCTTCTCGTTGCCTTCCTTTTCCTGCGCGGCGAGGCTCTGGACTTCGTAAACGACGGTTTCGATTTTCTGCAGGAGGATGCGTTGTGAATTTTCCAGCGCGTTGAATTCGCCCTCGCGCGTGGCGATGGCGACTTCCTGTTCGCGAAGCTCGGTTTGCGCCTGCTGCAGGCTGGCCTGAATCTCGGTTTGTTCACTCAGCAGCGCACCGCGACGTCGGCTGGCCTCGGCCACGCAACGTTTGATGTCCTCCACTTCAGCCTGAAGCTCGGCGATTTGATTTTTGCGGCCCAGAATGGACGCGGGCGCTTTCGGATTGCCGTGGCCGTTCAAATAACCGCCGGTATAAACGCCGTGCCGGCTCAGGAGGTCACCGTTCAAGGTGACAAAATCGCAACCGGCGTGGCCGTTCTGGATTTGCTCCGTGGCGTTCGCGAGGTCGGACGTGAGAAACGTGCGGCCAAGCAGCGATTTCACAAGCTTCTCCACGGACGGCTCGGCGTGAACGACATTCAATGCCGGAACAACTTCACCCTTCGCCAGACGTTCCCTCACACCCCGGCCATCACGGCGCGGCATGATGTCGGTCGCAAACGCGAGTTGGTGCTCGTCCTTTTGCTCAATGGAAAGCGCCGCTACGCTCGCGCGACCGGCTTTGCTCTCGAGGAGTTCGGCCAGGATTTTTTGCGCGGCTTCGGGCTGTTCGGCGAGCACGAGTTGCAGGTGATGGCCGAGCGCGTTTTCAATCGCCACGACAAATTCCTCTGGCACGCGGATGCGGTCGGCGAGCGACCCCATCACGCCACGGGAACGCCGCAGCGCCGCGACCGCGCCGGCGTCGAAGCCTTCGCGCGAACCTTCCAACTGTTCGAGCACCGTCAGGCGCGAACGTTTCTCCGCCTGCGATTGTAAAAACTGATCCTGTTCGGTGGATGAATTCTGCAACTCGACCTGCAATTCCTTCAACCGCCCCTGCCGTTGTTCGACGGAGCCGCGCTTGGTTTCGACGCTGAGTTTTTCGCTCTCAACGTTGGCCGCGAATTCATGCAATCGCGTATCGAGCCGCGAGCGATCTTCTTCGAGTTGCATCTTTTCGGCGGAAAGTTTTTCGAGCCGGACGACGTTGCCCTGCTTCTGTAAGTCGAGCGCGTTGATTTCATTGCGGACTCGGGTCAAATCCTGCGCGGCGGCAAATGCGTCGGATTGCGCCTGGCGCAAGGATTCCTGGCCGTCTCGGATTTCGGTTTCGACCTTTTGCAACGCGGCCTGCTTGTTCTGCAATGCCTGCTTGTGTTTCGTCAAAGTGGTTTCGGACGCCGAGAGACGCTCCCGGAGGCCTGCCAACTCCTGGTCGGCAATGCGTCGTCGCTCCTCGGCCTCGGTGATGTCAGCGGTGGCCTTGGTGTTTTGCGCAGCGAATTCGCGGAGACGTTCCTCGTTGAACTGAATCCGGCTTTCGTGCCGGTCACTTTCGCTCTTCAACTCCAGACCGCGTTGCTGCATCTCGGCAATTTGATGTTCCAGTTCGGAGAGCCGCGCGCGTAGTTGGGTAATTTCTTCCTCGCAGCGCAGCACGTTGGCGGAACTGGTTTCGATTTCAGCCCGCAGCCTTTCAGCGGCGGCGAGCTTCTCGCTGATCTCAGCCTGCAACACGTCGAACTGATGCCGCGCGAGTTGCGTGTCGAGGTGCTGAAGCTCCTGCGAAATTTGTTTGTAGCGGCGCGCCTTCCCGGCCTGGCGTTGGAGCGAGCCGATCTGCCGCTTCACTTCGCGGATGAGGTCCGCCACGCGCAAAAGATTTTGTTCGGTGTATTCCAGTTTGCGGAGCGATTCCCGTTTCTGGCTTTTGTATTTCGTGATGCCGGCGGCTTCCTCGAAAATCATGCGGCGATCTTCCGGCTTGCTCGAAAGAATCTGCGTGATGTGGCCCTGCGCCATGATGCTGTAACTGGTGCGCCCGATGCCCGTGCCCATGAAGAGTTGCTGGATGTCCTTGAGGCGGCACGGAACCTTGTTGACGAAATATTCGCTGCCACCGTCGCGGAAAATCCGCCGCGTGACGGTCACTTCATTGTAGGCAACCTCAACGCCCGCCGCACGAAGATTTTCTTCATCCACGCCGCTGAGAGTGAGCGACACCTCCGCCATACCCATCGGTTTGCGACCGTCCGTGCCGTTGAAAATCACGTCGGCCATTTCGCCGCCGCGCAACGCCTTGGCGGATTGCTCGCCGAGCACCCAGCGAATGGCGTCCGACACGTTGGACTTGCCGCAGCCGTTCGGGCCGACAATGGCCGTGACGCCGGGCTGGAAGTTCAGCGAGGTTTTGTCCGCGAAGGACTTGAACCCCAAAACCGTTAAGTTCTTGAGATACATGATTCTTTACCGGGTCAAAAAACCAAATCCGCAGGGCCAAGTAAAGGAAAAACCACAACATACAGGGCCATGCCCGCCGCGCCGCACAACTAATTGGTGAGGAACCGAGATTAGCCGTTGTGCCGCACGCCGCTTCTCTACTCTATCAACTACCCTGGCTTTATAAGGGGAAATGGCGGTTTGGTCAACAAGTTTTTGAAAGAAAATCGTGATCATAGGAATACTACAAGCTGGTTTATCCAGTTTGATCTGGTTTGATTCAGTTTGATTCACTTTGATTGGGTTGGCCCGGAGTCCGGGAGTGTTTCAGCCTTTTCGTGACTTGCTCCATTCCCGCTCGTCGCCGGCTCGCCGTTCGCCCCTTGTGTGGGTTCACCGGGATTCGGCAGGTCATCCAATGGGAGGTCAAAATTTATCTTGGTGATCATTTCGGCCATCTTCCGGCCATGTTCACCGCCGCCAAAGATCCCCGCATAATTCTCTTCGTACAGTTTCGAGAAAAGCAGGCTAATCAAGCGGCTCTTTGACTTCTCTTTCATCTGGTCAAGATTCGCCTCATCCTCGCGTTCGCACTGGCGTTCCCAACGTTCCTGTTCCATCTGCAATCGCGCCGCATTGTGGTCCCCGCGCCGCAACAGCCGGATTTCCCGCAGCCCTTCCCGCAAATAGCCCAGCTTTTCTTTGTCATTCCCGCCCTGCTCCAGCAGTTGCTCCAGCACCTTGAATAGTTCCACGGCAAACACCGTGGCCAGCCGGTCGCTCACGTGAGTTTCCTCCGCAGCCTCGTCCAACGCCTCCGCTTGATCGGTCAGGCGGCGCACGTGGTCGCAGGCCTCCTGTTGACGCTGCCAATCGCGGAAACCGCCCTGCCGCCATTCCGAGAGATTCTGTTCGTTGATCGGACGCCCGCCGAAATCCAGTTCCAACACCTCCTGCACGTCAGGACGCCCGTTCAACCACGCCAACACTTGTGGGCCCGGCTCACCGTCATCCAGACGCCGGTTCAATTGTTTGCGCAGATAACGCGGCAGTCGCGCGATTTTTCCGTTGCGGGTCATTTTAGCGATATTTGCCGCGAATGAAATAGTTGTAAAACGCGCCTTTTGAACCAGCGCGAAGGAAGCGGTCAAATACCTCATACGGAACGCCGTGATGCACGTAAACCGTGTCGCTGGTATGAAAAAGGACGGCCAGTGTTCCGCCCTCGTAACCAATGGCCGCTATCGCCGATGAACTGACTGAGATCATGCTCATGCACCAACATGATAGGCAACCAATGCGAGAGCGGGAGAGGGCAGGAAATGCCACGTGATTAAATGCCCTCAGGCCATACCCAATTCGCGCTGCACAGTATCCGCGATCTTCAGCATTTCAGGGACCCAGACTCCTTTGCGTGGTTTGGACAGCGGGCGCTCATGCTCCGGAAGAAAAGGGAAAAGTTTCCGAAAGAACCTGCAAGCCTCGCGCACTTCACGCCGAAAATCAGCTCTCTTCGCTCGATACTTCTCCCATGCTCGTGGCAGCTCGTGACGGATTTCAGCGGGTGTGTGCCAATGAAGCAACCGCATCAATCCAAGCCTGCCAAGGGCGGTGTGATATTCGGTGAACTTGCCAGCCCGCTTGCGGCCTCGCTGCCTGGAGTCTGGAAACACTCGCTTGGGGGTTTTCCATTCAGGCGGCCGGTTGCCTGTCACCCAACGTTTCATTTCTTCGCAGATTTCACCGTCGGTGAAGCGCGTAAAATCCACTGTGAACGCCGCCACAATTTGGCCTGGAGGCTCGGCTGATCTTTCGGGCGTTAAGTATACCGGCGCGGATTCAGCATGTAGCGCTGCGTCTTCACTGTCATCGTAAAGTGGATGTAACCTGGTTTCATCCAATTCCGCGCGATTGGCATTCCATAGCCGTTCAAGCTCGCCAACAAGCGACTGAGATAGAGGCCGCAGCACGTCACTTCGGGAAACCTGCCTTGCCAAATGCGACCGTGCGGGTTGAGGAAGCTTTTTCCAAGGAAGCGCATCCCCCCGGACGTACTTCCTGATCGAATCGCAAATATCTACCAAGGCAAGATCTCCAGACCAGAGCCCTCCCAAGAAAGTCTCAAAATCGAATCCGGCGGCCTTTGCCTGGCGTTCAAACCGCGCTGCTATCTCGTCGTGTTTGGTTTTCAGTTTGGGATTCCGTTCGTACTCGGCTCGATACTGTAGTTCTCGCACGTTGGACCAGTGCATTGCCGATGCAATTGCCAGGGTTTCCGACTCGCGTGCGTATTCCCAAAAGCAACAGGCAATAATTTCACCTCCCGGCACGTTGTCAAAATTCCAGTCGAATTCGGACAGTGGAGAGATTTCCAGCGGGTCCTCTTGACGTTGTTTTTTCATAACTCAATGTGCGAACGGAAAATGGAGCCATAGCAACAATCGAGTGATGATTGTTTTCAGCACCTTCGCGACTGCGCGGCAATTACGTCCAATCCCGGCCTCTGGAAGAGGCGATAATTCACAGGTTAATCGTCTTTCGAGTTGAACACGCATTTCACGATGCTCTCTCGTAGCTGGCGTAACACTGTCCCCAATCCGGCTTGCAGTAATGCACACGGTGCGCACCCGAGTCTGTATTAGGCTGAACTTTAAGCTGGACATAATTGGCAATTCGATTGCCCAGCTACTTCTTAACGGCCTTGTGGTAACGCAGCGAGGTCTTTGTTTGCGTGCATAACCCGGGTTAAGCACGCAAACTGTGAAGTCAATTAAGTCTGTTTACGATGCCTTGGCCAGGCTGTGAAGCGTCTGACGCACCTTGGTGAGCAACCTCGATTTGAACGTAGCCACGCTCTTGACTCCAGCTTGCCGCCATATGGCCAGCAGGGCCGGTTCATTGCAGGATGCTTCGCCTTGGCCCGCATCGCAGAGCGCGATCAAGGGCACTAGAACCCGCCGGCTCCAATCATCGCTGGTGGCTTTAGTCAAAGGTGGCATTCGCGCCGCGCAATTCAGCACCGACTTCAACTCGGAAGAACTTCGACAGCACTCGTCCCCGGGCCATTCTCTTCGCACTCTGAAACGATGCAGACGCTGCACGCACCGGGTTAGATACTGTCCCATGGCGCTGGAGGGATGCGACCGCGCGTTATTACTTATGTCTAACGGGTAGTCCTCTCCGAGTTGCAACTGATACACGGCATGCCAGAACGCGTCGCGCACCGCTTCCCGCTTGAATCGCATCACAGGCCAAGCGGGCAACTGGCGGGCTACGTGCCTGAATGTATCGGGAAATTTCGCTGCCAACTCAGCCAGTCGCTCCACTTGCGCGACGGTATCCAAGACAAGCTTTTCCGCCTGTTCGGGCGTCGGTTGCTGGGTTGGTATCGTTTTCATAACTCTTCCGGCAATCAGAAAACCTGCGGCTTGATGCAATCCTCCGTCACCAGTTTCTTCGCGTCGGAATAATTCTTCGGCACGCCGGGAGGCATGACGGGTTCGCCCTTCTCAACCTTCGCGGCGACTTGCTGGTTCAGGGCGAGGAGTTGGGCGAGCAAATCCTTTTTGGCGCTGAAGCCGTAGGCGGCGAGGACGGCGATGTCCAGCGCGGCGTGGGCGTCCTTGAGCGGATTGGCGCCGGGGAATTCGAGGGTGCGATAGAGAGCGCGCAGGCCGAAACCCGCGCCAGCTTCGTCAATCACGACGTGCTGCCCGCAACTCGTGCAATTGAAAGTGATGTCCATTCGTCATCCGCCGCTGGCCGGTGCTCCGCCCAGTTTCTTACGCAAGTTGTCCAGCCGTCGTTTCACGCCGACCTTTGGATTTTTCTGGATTGCAAATTCATAATACTCGACAGCCTGTGTTGTATCGCCCCACGCCTCCAAGATTTCTCCGGTGGCGCGGAAGATTTCTGCATGACGTTCTGGATATTTCTGAGGGATTCGTTCGGCGGCTTTTGTCAGACAATCCAGTATTTCAGCACCGACCTCTTTGGAAATTTGCTGGCCGCAAGCTTTAAGTTTCTCCAGACCGTCGCTCAAAAGAGTGAAGCCATCACGATTTTCCATCTGCAACTGCCGGTAGGCCGATGCCTGTTCCTGCCGATTAAGGCTTTCGCAAATGTCAGCCGCCAAGCCGTAGGTATTTGAACGCTGATTCCATTCGATTGGAATTCCTGTCGCAATCCACGCTTCAAGTGATTGCAGATGCTGCTCGCGGTAGAAGTTCGCTCGTTCAGATTCTCCAACCACTTCGAGGACATCCACGAGAATCCCACACGCACACGCTTGTTGTGAAACTTGCTCTCCAAATCCTCGCTCCAGTGCCTTCTCCAAAAGCATGAGGACTTCGGGAGCAGATTCAGCAGTAACCTCGTCAAGCGAATCCAGACGTTCTTGTGCCAATTCGAGCAGAGTGCTGGCGCTGGCTTGTTGCATTGCGATTTCAAGCTTTTGATTTTGCACCTCAGGACTGAAGTAGTCCGCCAAGCGCTGGCGAAGTGCAGGGCCGAAATTCAAATCCACCAGAACCGGTTCAACCTGTTCGTTTGGAGAAAGCAATCCCAGTTTCTCTGCTTCATTGCGCGGAACGACACTCAAATCCATTCCGCTGTCGAGGTCGAACGGCGGGAATGGAAGACCAAAGGCGCTGATACGAGTCCAAACAGTGTCGTCTCTCAACGCAATCATTTCATTTCTTGCGAAAACCTGACCTCCGTTGTCGCGCCACTTTTGAACCCAATCAACCGGTTCAGCGTGGTGGTAACAGTCGTAAAGTTGCAGAGCCGGATAAATATCCAACTCGTCTGGGCTTTCCTGCCCCTGGATCCAACGGAGGTAGCCCCATGCGAGCGCGTGTGCTGTATCAATGCACAAATTCAACCGTTCGTCATCTACTTGTTGGTTGATTTCAGCAAGCGTGGTCCGAACCTCGCAACGGGTCGTCGCCTGATTTGCATTTCCTTCGACGTATTTCAGGACAATTCCGAGGATTTTCTCTGCGGCCGGTTGGTTATCAGCAACGGGTAGAAACTCGTTAATAACAGTCCCGACAATCTGGTTTTGTCCCGGCGACGCATTCATTAGGCGACTAGGCACCGCGTTACATGATTCAAAGAATTGGCGTTCGACATGAGCGTATTCTTGAGAGTGTCGAGGTCGGTGTCGAAATCGTAAACGCGGAACTCGTCGAAGTTGCAGAGGACGACGTAGCGCGGGCGGTTGGGGCAGAGACGCTCCCAGTAATCGAAAGCCTGGTGGTAGTGCTTCTGGAGGTTCTCGCCGCGCTTCTTCATCTCCACGAGCACGACGGGTTTCCAAACGTAATCGGCGAAAGCCGTGCCACCGCCATCTTCCTTGTCTTTGCGGATGCGGAACTCGGGTTGCCCGCCCACGTCGAGTGAGCCGGCTTGGCCGAAAGCCTGGAAGAGGCGGTCGAGGAAGATTTGCGCCTGACCCTTTTCATCGCCGGTGATGTTCTTTCCGCACCACGCGACAAATTCAGCGAGTTTGTCCTTGCTCGGCATGGCGGGGTTTTACACGAGCCGTGCAGTCACGGCAATCTTCAGTTTGGTGACGTTGGCTTGAAAGGTATAATGGCGGTAGAGGATTTACGATTTTCCTACCAGGCGGATGATGAGGATCATGGCCAGCAGCCCAAGCACACCGGAAAAGATCATGCCATTCCAGGAGATTGGACTTGGCGGCTTGGGCCGGGGAAAATCCGGGTTCATTCCGGCAGCAATCAGGCGGTCGTAAAGGGAGGGGTGAGTTGCGTTATCTTTGGCATTTACCGCCGGCAGGAGGCCGTCTTCGTAGAGCCGCAGCAGCGCCCGCGCATAGACTCCGGTTTCAGGCTCGTTCGACGATGCGATGCGGTCGGCGCGCAGTTCCATTTTCCTGGCCAGTGCGCGATAGGCAATCGGCACGAGCACGGTGGACAGCAACAACATGAAAAATCCCGCTTCGCCCACGCTGTGAATCAGTGGCTTAAAAAACAGCCACGGCAGAAACATCAGCCAGATGACGTAGCGTTGGGAGTACGTGCTCCAGGGTTCGGTCAGATGGCCCAGTTCGTGGGCGGTCACGGCGGCGATTTCCTCGTCGGAAAGCAATTCCAAAAGGCGGTCGGTGAACAGGAGTCGCCGGCTGCCGGGCATGGCATACGCTTGGGCGACGAAGCCGCGCATAACGCATATTTCGCGAACGGCCACATTCATCCTGGCGGCGGTGTCGCGGACGATGCGTTGCAGCCGTTCAGACGGTGGTAGAAACAGCCCAAGCGTTTTCCCGACGCGAATCCATCCGTCGTGACTCCAGAAGATGCAGAGTGCCAGGACGATTGCCGGAATGATCCCGGTCAGCGCGTTGAATTTATCCGGCATCAAAGCGATGGCCGCCAGAAAGACGAACCACAGCAGGTACCGAATCAGCCAGACGATAGCCGCCTGACGGAACAAGGCGTCCAGCGGGATGCGAGGAAACGCCTCGCGATCCATGGGAATCGTGCCCGCGACGGCGCCAAGGCTGGTAACGAAAGCCATGATTGCCCAGTGCGGCGAAGCTTCAGGCCACAAAAGAAAAGCGCCCAGGCTCAGGATGGCCGGCAGAACCCAAAGGCTGGATGCTGCAGTCACGCGCACCGGGTAATAGAGCCGCGCGCGTTGGGTCCAGTGTTGCTGTTTGGCCCGCCGCCACGGAATCAGCGCCAGCCAGTTCGTCGCAAAGGCGATCGTCCCAGCCGCGAACAGCCCGGCAAGCGTGAGCATGAATCCTGACACGGCACGGATTATGGCAAACGATTGGGCGGGCGCAGTACCGAAGTTCGCGCGGTCAACGGGATCACTTTTCGCCAGTGATGTGCCACCGACACCACGCGGTGAATTCGGCGAGTTTTACCCGGCTCGGCATGGCGGAGGTTTTACAAGGGAAACCCGGAAACGGCAAGCTGATCCGTCTTCGCGCAGCTTCGCCGCGACAAGAAACTGAGCCGTCTTCGCATGGCTTCGCCGCGCCATGAAGCGAAAAAGCACAGCGCGTCAACTGCGGCAGTTTCCGCGACCACGTCCCACCGCCTATCCAACGTGACTCCGAGCACGCGCTGCGAATAGTTTTGCCCTGAACCCAGGTTTGCTCCATATCACGGAGTGCTCGTGTGACCAGAGCCGTTATGCGCATGTCGAAAATCCTGCTCCCGCTGGTTTGGTTCGCAATGGTCTCAACGGTTGCGCTGGCAGCGGCCACGTACGAGCCGGCGAACATCACCCCGCCCAAATCGCCACGCGAGTTTCGCGGCGTGTGGGTGGCCACGCTGAGGAACATTGACTGGCCCAGCAGGCCGGGACTGAGCACGGCGGAACAGAAGAATGAACTGCTGGCGATTCTCGACCGCGCCGCACGACTCAAACTCAACGCCATCATTTTTCAGGTGCGCCCGATGTGCGACGCGCTCTACGCGTCGCCGATCGAGCCGTGGTCACAATGTTTGACGGGAACGATGGGCAAACCGCCGCAGCCGTTCTACGATCCGCTAGCCTTCGCCATCGCGGAGGCGCACCAGCGCGGGCTGGAACTGCACGCCTGGTTCAACCCGTATCGCGCGTTGGTCAAATCGCCCGATAGCCAACCGTCCGCAAACCACGTCAGCAAAAGCCGGCCGGAACTGGTGCGCGATTACGGACAATATCTCTGGCTCGACCCTGGCGAACGGGACGTGCGCGACTACGTGCTGCGCGTGGTGCTGGACGTTGTCAAACGCTACGACGTGGACGGCGTTCACTTTGACGACTACTTCTACCCCGATCCCGGACTACCAGGCGCGAATGCGGATTTTCCGGACGAGGCGAGTTGGAAACGATTTGGCGCGTCCGGTCAACTCAGTCGCGCCGACTGGCGGCGGGAGAACGCGAACGCTTTGATTGAACGCGCGTACCATTCCATCAAGGCCGCCAAGCCGTGGGTCAAGTTCGGAGTCAGTCCGGCGGGCATCTGGCGGCCCGGCCACCCGCCACAAATCCAAGGCCGGGATGCTTATGCTGTAATCTACGCCGATTCGCGCAAATGGCTCGCGAATGGTTGGCTCGACTACTTCGCGCCGCAACTTTATTGGCCGATCGCGCAGCCGGCCCAGAGCTTTCCTGTGCTTCTAAAATGGTGGGCCGAGCAAAACAAGCTGGGCCGCCACCTCTGGGCAGGCTTGAACACTGTCAAGACGGCCGGCGACAAAGCGTCGTGGCCAACTGAGGAAATCCTCAAGCAAATCAAAATCGCGCGCCAGCAAGCCGGTGTGTCAGGGCACATTCACTGGAACCTACATGGCTTGCTTCAAAATCAATTGCTGGTTGGAAATCTTACCAAGGACTTGTATGCCGAACCGGCGTTGATCCCGACAACCCCGTGGCTTGGCTCCGTGGCACCGGCCAAACCCGACCTCAGCGCCGTTGGCAATGGCGGCAGCGGTGTGAAAATCAATTGGAACCCTGCGAGCGGTGAAAGGGTCTGGCTGTGGCTGCTGCAAGCGCGCAAGGGAGAAAAATGGTCGGGCCAGGTTTTGCCGGGTGATGCGCGCTCGCACGTATTCTCCGGCAATGCACCGGATGCGATTGCGCTTTCGGCGGTGGACCGGCTGGGCAACGCCAGTTCACCGGCAACGTTGTCGGCGCGGAAGTAGCTTTCCCAGAACGCAAACTCGCGACTGGAAAGGGAGGATGGTTCTGGAAGGGCTGTAAGCCGAATTCTGTCTTCGCCCGACTTGCGCCGGAACGGAGAGAATCATTTGTCTTAGCAGCCAGTACCCGAAACCTGCCTCGCTTTCGCGAAGCGCGGAGCGGGCCGCTCCTCGGTTTCCTATTTGGCCTTGCACCCGATGGGGTTTTCCGTGCCCCGCCGATTACCCGGCGAGCGGTGGTCTCTTACACCACCTTTTCACCCTTACCTGCGCCTCTTGCGAGACACGGGCGGTTTGTTTTCTGTGGCACTGTCCGTCGGGACGCCTCGCGGCGTCGCCGCCCGCGTGTATCTCAACCTAACGGGCCTGAGTTACGCGGCATCGCGCCCTTTGGTGTTCGGACTTTCCTCCCCCACCCCGCGTTGCGGAGCGGAAGCGATTCTCCGCCCTTCCAAAACCGAGTGAACCATAACCCGCTTTGGAAAGCTAAACAAGAGGTGAGTTTGGCTCGTTAGAATCGGAAACAGAATAATGCATGCTTCGCATTTCCTGTTGCGTCAAGTGACAGACGAGGTCCGATGCAGCCTGATGCAATACGAAGCCGCGCCACGCCTACTCCGCCACCGCCAGACTCATGTCCCGCGTGTAGTAAAGAATCCGGCCACAGTTTGTGCAACTGACCACTTCCTGATGCGCCTGGCAAGCTACGAGAATTTGCGCCGGCAATTTCATGTGGCAACCGCCGCAGACGCCGTGTTGCACGCCCACGACGACGTTCTCACCTTTGCTTTTCACGAGCCGTTCGTAGCGGGCGCGGACGCCGGCGTCCACTGCCGCCGCCAGTTCATCGCGATTCGTCTGCAACCCGGCTAGTTCCTTGCCTAGATTTTGCTCGCGCTCGCCGAGCTTTGCGACCAGTTCATCGGCGAATTTTTTTGCTTCGTCGGCTTCGCGGGTGATGGCGGCCATCTCCTTCTGCGACTGCTCGGCCTGCTCCATCAATTCGATTTCCTGGTCTTCAATCTTGGTGATTTCAGCCTTGCACGTGTCAATCTCGTGGGCCAGTGCGCGATACTCCTCGTTCTTGCGCGTCTGGAGTTGCTGGTTGGCGTAGCGCGCGATCTGTTCCTTTTTCAACTCGACATCCAGTTCCAGCCGCTTGCGATCCAATTCAAGCTGCTTCACGCGCTGTTTGGCCGCCTCGAGCCGAGCCTGGGTATTGGCAACTTTGGCCTTGAATGTCGTCCGCGCCGGTTCAATGTGCGCCAGTTCAGCTTGCAAGCGGCGGACGGCCCGGTCGCGATCCTGCAGAATCAAGAGTTTTTCGATGACTTCCAGCATTTGGCAATTTCAATTCTCTCGCCGAGCCTATCGGCGCGGGCGAGCCGAGTCAATGCGCGCTTGTGCCGGGGCACGCGCAAGAGGAGTTGCGCTTTGTTCCGCGCTCGGTTACTTAAGCCTCCATGCGCTTTATCGGAACGGTCATCGAAAAATTGCAGCGTCATCCCAAACGGATCGTGTTTCCGGAAGGCACGGAGCCGCGCGTGTTACAGGCGGCGCGACAGTTTTACGCGCTCCGATTGGGCGTCCCTATTTTGCTTGGCAACCGCACCAAGGTGAAGGACGCGGCAGACGCGCTGAACATCCGGCTTGAAGGGATTCGCGTCATCAATCCAGCAGAGAGCGAGGAGTTGGAAAATTTCACCCGCCGCTTCGTTCGGTTGCTCCGCGGCAAAGGCATCAAAGCCACGGAAGCGCGCGAGGCCATGTTGCAGCCGAATTATTTTGGCGCGATGATGGTGGCCATGCACCAGGCCGACGGCCTGGTGTCCGGCGCGACCCAAATCACCGGCAGCGTACTACGGCCGCTGTTTCAAATCTTCAAGGTCGCACCCCAAGCCACAGTGGCATCGAGCTGCATGGTCCTGGAAGTGGAAGACACGCGTTTTGGTGAAAACGGCGTGCTTTTCCTGGCCGACTGCGGAGTGATTGCCAATCCGACGGTCGAACAACTGGCCGAAATCGCGGTGGACACGGCACGGTTTGCGCGCCACGTGCTCAACGCGCGACCGCGTGTCGCGCTGCTGTCGTTCTCCACCAAGGGCAGCACCACGCACCCATCCTCCAACAAAGTGCAAGCCGCCACGGCGCTCGCCCAGCGAAAGGCCGCGCAAAAAATGATCGAAGCCGACTTTGACGGTGAACTTCAGGCGGACGCGGCGTTGGTGCCGGAAATTGCCAAACGCAAATTGAGCGACCTGAAAGTCGCGGGTAATGCGAACGTGCTGATTTTCCCCGACCTTAACTCTGGGAACATCGCGAGCAAACTCGTGCGCCACCTCGCGCGGGCGAACGCTTACGGGCAGATTCTGCTCGGTCTGAACCACCCCGCTGCCGACGTTTCGCGCGGCTCAAACGCGCACGACATTCTTGGCGTCGCGGCTCTCGTTGGCGTGCAGGCAATCGCCTATCACATGCTTTACCCCGGCGCGGGCGAGATACTCCCCGGGGAGCGGACAAGGAAGAAAGTGGAATGACGAATCAACTCACCTTGACGGTGAAGGCCCAGCGGGCTTTGACCCTGAGCGGCATGATCGGCATGGCGCTGGCCGGCGATTCCCTACGACGGCCAATTGCTCGTCTCGCACCAGGACGCGCT
>CAYIOH010000032.1:0-15963 GCA_964364975.1 uncultured Bifidobacteriaceae bacterium | reverse complement strand
CTTCGTCCCACGCCTTCTCCCGCTCCATTTCAGGCGGCAGGGCGGCCGCCGCCTTCACCGTATCCTCAAGCCCGGTCAAGCCCAGTTCCGCGGCGAGCGTCTTGACCAGGGCTTCGGTGGCCGGTTTGCGCAGCCGGTCGGAAGATTTGATGGTCAGCGCGACGAGCCGCTGCATTTCCGGAGAAACCAGCCGTAACACGGCGATCAAGCTTTGTGCCGTTGGCAGGTTTTCCGTCGGAATGAGATGGCGCACGAACTCCGGGATGATTTCGTTGAGCAGCGCCTGATTCGGGCCGGCGCTTTTTTCGAGGCGGAGGCGGAGCACGAATTTCAGCGTCTTGGCCAGTCCGCCCGCTTTGCCGATGTTGTTCACGACCATCAACCGGTTGTCCGGGCTGATGACGTGCGCCATCAACGCTTCCGCTTGGGCGATCAGCTTTTCATCAAGGTTTTCCTGAGGGCCAGCGATTACCAACTGTTCGATCAAAGCCGGCAGGCGCTGCGCGAAAATGCCCTCCGGCGCCTCGGTGTTTTGATTTTCGTAGTAGTGCAGCAGTTCAAGGAGGAACGACAACTTCGCGAAAGCGATGCGCTGGGCGCGCGCCGTCTCCGTCAGCCCCTTGCTGCGTTGTACACGCTGGTACAACGCCTGCAATGCCTGACGTTTCTCCGGTGCGAGCGAGGCGTCTTGCTTGAGCAACTCCTCAAATTCATTTTTGAAAGCGAGCACGATCTCTTCCGGCTTGGGACGCGGATTCCGCCGGGCATCGGTGGTCATGTCGTTGAAAAAGACCAACGCGGGCTCGCCAAAATCCCGGATGATCCTTTCCTTCGGCAACTGCCCTTTTACGAAACAGCGGGCTGCGCGGACGACTTTCGCTGAAAAGGACGACTCTGGGTCTTTGACGAGCGCTTCGAGCATCTCCTTCTCCAGCGGCGGGTCCAACTTGATCAATTCCTCGACCGCCGGTTTAACGGCCGCCGCCAGGTCGCGCTTCGTCTGGTCGAGCGCGCGCAGCACCAACGGTTGCGGCAGTGTCGCCTCGTGCTTGCCCTTGGCCAACTGCGCGCAGACTTCGCCGACGTGCGCGTTGTGTTCCACCAGTCTGGATACAATGACGCCCACGTCATTGATGGGCAGTTTGCTCACCAGGTTGGAAAGCAGAAGGACGAGTTCGGTGTGGGATTTTTGCCGGTGCTCGATGACTCGCTCCAGGAGGGAGCGCAACGTCTTGTTGTCGTGTTCGAGCGCGGCGCGTTCGGCTTCGAGTTGTCCGATTCGCAATTTTAGTTCGTGCCAGCCCTGTTGGACCTCTTCCACCGATGCGACCGGGCTAGTAATAACGACTTTGTCGTCCATGCGTCAATCTTCCCTGATGGCACGGGCCGTTTCCACAAATTTCTTTGAGGCGACACGCGCCCGAGGGCGGGCAATGGATTCACCGCGCCCGGCGCCGGAGGGTCACCAAGCTCAGTTTCCTTTGCGAACCATCACGGCTGGCTTCTGAAACAGTTCGCCTTCAGCCAGATGCTTGAGCATGAAGCGCTGCTATTCATGCGCCGCCGCAATCAATGCGCTGAGGAATGACGGTGAATGCGCTCACGCGGGAACCTTTACGGGACAGTCGCTTTCATCGCTTCGACGTATGGTTTCCCATCAAGGAAAACTTGTTTGATGCTGGCGCGGCCAGAGGCGGGCACGACGGCTTGCACGGTGAGTTTGCCGCGCGGGTTGCCCGTGCCTTCACGGACAAAATAGCGCTCCAGCCCATACTCGACATGCACGGCATTGGTGGCGTTCCAAGTTTGCCAGGCGCTCCGGGCCTGCAACAGCACCTGGCTCGGTGACGGTTCGAAACGGTTTGTGCTGGCGTTGGCCACGGTAAAAAATTCGCCGTGGGCTTCGAGCGCGACATACACTTTGGTGCCCGCCGGCAAATCCCGTGTCACTCGCGGCGAAAACAGGTTCGTCGGCACGTTGCTGATCTTGTAGTTCAGGATCAGGTAATCACCGCGCAACAAGTCGCGCGGGTCAACGCGCTCCGTCTCTAGGGTGATGACTTTGCCGATGGCCCACGCGCGTTCCTGCACCGCGA
The DNA here is from genome assembly GCA_964364975.1 of uncultured Bifidobacteriaceae bacterium. GTDB lineage: Bacteria > Verrucomicrobiota > Verrucomicrobiia > Limisphaerales > JADLHS01 > JALOTT01. The sequence continues at coordinate 13,867 of CAYIOH010000032.1, read as the reverse complement.
CGGTGTAGAGCACCCAGGCGCTTTGCAGCGCGAGCACGAGGATGAAGAGTTTAAGTTTCATGGCGATCCTTCAACGTATTGTCCAAGCGCCGCTGGTTTGTCGGTATCCTCTTGCGAACCCAAGGCGCGAGTTTCGACTGCCTATTTTTTCCGCAACGTCAACGGCACGCTGTTTGCCTCGTGGGTGAACTGCCCGACAAGTTCGGTGCCTTCCTTGCTCAGGGTTCCCTGAAAACTGCCGTGAGCGATTCTCATCCCGAACTCCACCTTCGGGCCGGTCTGTTTCACGTCATTGAGCGGCAGGTCAGTGGCGTTGGGAGTGTCGAAGGTCGTCATGACCGTCTTGTCCGGCTGGTTTTTGAAGTGGAATGCCATCTGGAACGCGCCGTTGGGCATCGGGAGCGAGCCTTCCCAATCTCCTTCCAATTCCTTCGACACCGCCGGGCTGGCAGGGATCAGTTCCACTTTGGCCTCGCCGGTGCGCTTGAATTCGACTGGCGGCGAGCCTGGGCGGGAGATCGTCCCCTTCATGTTCCCGTCCGGTCCCAGGGTCAAATCGAATGGAGTTGACATGAGTTCGATGGCAACAAACTTCACGGACTTGCCGTTCACGGCCACATCCTTCACGACCAGGCCGGTCCTGTTTTCGGAGGGAAGGCCCATGCTGGCGATCCATTCCGATTTTGCGTTCTTCGCCAGGTCGAGTGTCACCCGCGTCCGCTGCGGGCCGTCCCCGGTAATGTCAGCTTCCCAGTGGCCGGCAGGACCGGCATTGGTCGTGAGTTGGTCAGCGGTCGGCGCTGCGCCGGTGCCGACGGGGGTTTCCTTGCCCTTGCCGCAGCCTGCCGTAACACCGATGACGGCGACGGCAACAAGCAGTGTGCTGCACACGGCCATCAACCATAGTTTGCGATTCATAATTATCCTTTTGTTTGTTTGTTTTGGCGACCGGTTCAATTTTGTGTCCCTTCAGGACGCAATCCTTCTGGCGGCGATTTGATTTGTTTCATCAACTTGCGCCGCTTCTTCTCTAGGTAAACTCCGAACACGATGAGAAAGACACCCGACACCACGAACATCAGACCCGTGAACGCCATCGTGCCGAACAGGCCGAGGTAGGCGGCGATGATGTCCAGCGCGATGAACGCGACGCCGAGGTTCACAAGGAAGGTTGAACGCTCCTGCAAGCCGGCCTGGATTTGCAGCAGACAGAAGACGAAGATCGCCAGCGCGGCGCCCGCGTTCACGGGTGTGAATTCGCGATGCCAGCCCCAGATCCGTTCGTGCGGCGCATAGAACGCCACGACCAGCAGACCCGCCGCGATAGCCAGCGCCAGTGCCCAGGTCCAGCGCCATTGCCGGTCCAGTTCAAGGTTCTTGACGCCCAGCGCGACGAGTGTCGCGGCCAAGACTGCCAATACTGGCAGAATCCAATAAGAGCCGGTCACTGCCTGGTTGTAATCGCCCAGGAAGCCCTGCCATGTGAGTGGATACGCGAAGATCAGGAAGGCGACCAAGCCCAGTCGCTCTGTCACTTTGGCGAACGATGCGAACGCGCCCCGCCGCAACACGTAACCGAACCCGACGTAAACCAAACCCAGCAACGAATAGGCGAGCACCTGGCATTCGTCGTTCAAGCGAACCAGGCTGTCCTCCTGGTTGATCTCGAAACCGAACCAGATTCCAAATGCCAGCAACGCGAGCAGGTGTTGCGCTTTCGATCGCAGCAGCCACGGCAGCACCGCAATGCCCGCCCACCAAAGGAGGAAGGCATTCGGGGGGCGCGTGGAAATATTATAAATCTGGCCGACGAGCGCGATGTTGGCGAGGAACAGCAGCGAACCGCCCAGGTGCAACGCCTCGCCCGTTTTGCGGTAATTTTGCCGAACCTCGCGTAGCCACCAGCCAAAGCCGTGGGCTCCGAGCATCAAACCCAAGCCGGCAGCGAGTTTCACGCCCCGCGGAATCACGTCCCAGTTCGCGGCGATGAGCAGGGCGATGCCAGCAGCCACAAGCACTGCGCCGACGAATGAGATGATGGCGAGGAAGCGATTGCTGTCCTCCTTAACGTTGAAGTGCGCGATGATTTTGTCGCGCTGCTCGCCGGTGATAAGCCCGGCATCCTGCAGTTGTTGTATGTCAGCGTATTTCATGCGAACCTCCGATCCGGTGGCGACGGATCTTTCGCCGCCAGCACATCGCCGTGTGAGCATTGTCCCGCCCGTCCCGTGAGAAACAAGCCTCTTTCTGCGCAACCGCACAATCTGGTTCGATCAGAATTCATACGCGGCATCATAGGCCCAGTGGGGGGTGTCGCGGTAATCGAAAAAAAGTCGCGCGCGATTGATGGCGGCAATGGCCGTTCCCCGCCGAATCACCAGCTCCCCGCGCTGTAACGGCTTCACACGGCTGGAGCAGCGCCAAAAAAACTCGCGGCGTTCACGCCTGCGCTGGCATGATCAGGCGCAGAGGCAGATGGCTGGAACCGTGGCGGCCAATGAAAAAGCCGGGTTCGCCCGGGTCTTGCCTGGGCAAATCACTGATGCGTTTCATATTCAGATTGAGTGTGGGCCTCGCGTGCCTCGCGCTAGTCGCCGGAAGCGAGGCGGGAACCGTTTCTCTGGCAACCGCCGGCGCGCGAGGAATGACGAGCTCCAATCTCAAAAGCAAGAGTTTCGAGCAGGCCGAGCTTTTCGCCGGGTTCGACGTGCCCTGGCGCTGCGGGTCGGACACCGGCTGGCATGTGCAAACCCGACTCGATTTGTCCGCGGGTGCGTTACATGGCCGCTCCGAAGACGCGTTTATCTGCTCTGTGGGACCTGATTTGGTGGTTCGTCGTGGCCGCTTTCCCGTGAACCTCGAGTTCGGTGTCAGCCCCACGATTCTCAGTCGGGCGAAGTTTGACGGGATAGATTTTGGAATTCCGTTTCAGTTCACAACGCACGCAGGATTGAACTGGGAAATCGGCGGCCACTTCGGCGTCGGCTACCGCTACCAGCACATGTCGAACGCGCACCTGAGCGACCGGAATCCGGGACTGAACCTTCACGGGGTGGCGCTTTACTATCGGTTCTGAGCCGTGCTAACCAGGAACATTTGACTCAAGCGTCAAAAGCAAAGTAACTCTCAACATGCGAACCAGAGACCAAACATGAACAAACAAGCCGTTGGTTCGATCACGAACATGCCGATGCAGCGCCGAGAATTCCTAAAAGTGGCCGGGGTAGCCGGGCTGGCCGCGGCCTTGCCGGATTTCGTGTCCGCCGCGCCCAGTGCGCGCACTGATTCCCGACTCTTCCCCACCGACCTGCCGGGCAGCCAGTGGGTTCCGTTCCGTGCTGCGGGGTTTTCCCGGCCTGTAACCGGGGTACTCTACCGAGGGAAAGACAAGGTAAGCTGCGGAATGCCGCTGGGCGGCGTGGACACGGGCTGCCTGGATCTGGCGATCAGCGGATTGCTCGGGTATTGCACGATTTTCAATAGCCACGTTCCACGGCGCGGGCCGATGAACCTGCCGTTTTTGGCCCTCAGCAGTGGAGGCAAGACGTGGGTCCTTTGCCGAAAAGAACTCCAGGATTCCAAGACGCTAGCCGTCAACATCGGTGGCTCGACCACTCGCTTCCATTGGCCTGAGTCCGTGCGGAAAGACTTAAAACTGGACGGCGTCGAGACGGCCAGGGAGATTCATTACTGGGGACATTATCCCGTGGCCGATCTGGAGTTCGAAACCGAGGCCCCGATCAGCGTGGGGCTGCGTGCCTGGAGCCCTTTCCTTCCGGGGGACGTGATCCATTCGATGATTCCGGGGATTGTATTCGAGGTGCATCTGCGAAACCCGAGCGGCTCTGCCCAAAAGGGCACGCTCGCTTTTTCGTTCCCTGGCCCCGCCGTAAAGGAGGCCGGGACGAATGAATTCTCCCGGACAAATGCCGACGGGACGTTCAAGGGTGTGTGCGTATCCACCGAGTTGGCGTCGTACGCGCTTGGGCTGATCGGGAAAGAGGCGTTGCGTTTGGGTGGAGGGCTGGGCGCGGACGGGGCGGCGTGGACGAAGATTGCCTCCGCGCTGCCGGAGGCGGGCGTCGGCGAGCCGGGTTCTTCCGCGGCGGTGGATTTCTCTCTTGCCCCGGGCCAGGAGAAAAGCGTTCGCTTTGTTCTTGCCTGGCATGCCTCCACGTGGAGAGGCAGCGGTGCCAACTGGATCGGAGGGGAGGTCTATACGCACATGTATGCCAAATATTATCCCGACCCGCTCGGGACCGCCAAGCTCTTGGCCAAGAATCACCGGTCCCTCTTGAAGCGCGTCTTGGCTTGGCAGCAGGTGATCTATGCTGAGGCTTCTCTCCCCGGGTGGCTGCAAGATGCGCTGATCAACAACTTTCACCTGATCACCGAGACCGGCCTGTGGGCGCAGGCCAAACCTCCCATCCCAGATTGGTGCAAAGCGGAGGACGGTCTTTGGGGGTTGAACGAGAATCCCCGCGGCTGTCCGCAGATCGAATGCCTAGGCTGCAGTTACTACGGTGGCATGGCGGTGCTGTACGCTTTCCCGGAATTGACACTCTCGACGCTTCGAGGATACAAGGCGTATCAGTCCCAACGTGGGGCCTATCCCGCGATGTTCGGCGGATATGCTGCCGGGGGCAATTGCAGTTTCATCGATCCACCCCGGCATGGTTCGCACGTCATCAAAGCGTTCGGCCAAACGGGTCAGGGCAGCTCGTTTACCGTGGCCATGATTGGACGCTACTGGAAGATCACGGGAAACGACGAAGTTCTGCGGGAATTCTATCCAAGCTTGAAGAAGGCGACCGAGTTTATTTTCAATCTGAATCCCACTCCCAAGTTCGGTTTGCTGATGCTGCCTGACTTTGATCTCGACGAATCCTACGAGAGCACCCCGCAGAAAGGGCTGGCATCGCACGTGGCCAGCATACGCTTGTATCATCTGAAGCTGATGGAAAGCATGGCCGTGCGGATGAAGGACGAGGAGTCGGCCAGGAAGTATCGCGAGTGGTACCGTGAATGCGTCAAGATGATGGACGAGTACCTATGGACCGGATCGCATTACATCCAGCACAAGGATCCGGTAACGGGCGAAACGGCCAAGGCGGTGATGGGCTACCAGTTGGACGGCGAGTTCATGGGTTGCTTTGACGGGCTTGGCGCAGGCGTGTTGCCAGCCGATCACGTGAGCACCACGCTGAGCACGCTGAAGAAAACAGCCATGGCGACCTGGGGCCCCCGCGTCTGGAGCGATCCGCATGGCGGTCCGGCCAGGAATTTCAACACCGGCTACTGGACTGCGGACGGCGTCCATGCGCCGGGCGCGCTGATGTTGGCGATGACCTATATGTATGCCGGGCAGGTCGAGTATGGCTTGGAGATCGCGCGTAAAATCATGTTCAACATGATCTGTCGGCAAGGATGGGCGTGGGATATGCCCATTCTGTATCATGGCGAGACCGGCGCAGGTATTTGGGGCAATGACTACAGCCAAATGATGATGGTTTGGAACCTGCCGGCCGCCATCAAGGGTCAGGACCTCTCCGGGCCGTGCAAGCAGGGTGGGCTGGTGGACCGCATTCTCAGGGCTTCGCGTCAAGGCGCCGCCCAAGCCTGATCCTGAAAATTATCACTCGACCTGGCTTGACCCTCTTCCTCCGGCTGGTGAGCATCGTTCCGATGATCAGTAAATCCTCACTCAGGGCAACCTTGAAACCGTTGTGGATCGTGACTTTCAATTTGATGGCGGCCCTGGCTGGCGCTGCGGAGGCCGGCAAGGATTGGGGCGTTGAACGCGAATCTTATCTCGATCCCAAGACCAAGGTTCGCATCTGGGAGATGACGAAAGGACCGGCGGTCAGCGACAATTTCTACTACCACTTCTCCAACTTCACTGCCGATAACCGCTATCTCATTTTTGTGTCCGACCGCACCGGCTCACGCCAGCTTTTCCGCGCCGAGGTCGAGACGGGCCGCATCGTCCAACTCACGGACGACTACGAAATCAATGCCCACACCGCCTGCCCGGACCACCTGAACCCCGGGCGGCTTTACTGCCTGCGAGGACCGGAAGTCGTCGCGGTGGACATCCACGACTTCGCCGTTCGCAAGGTCGGCGAAATTCCCAAGCCCCATGTCGGCGGTTTTCTCCAGCCATCGCTCAGCGGGGATGGCAAATGGATCGCGCTCGGCAAACAACGCGATGAAGCCAATTGGGAAATTGGCCGTATGAACGCCGAGACCGGCGAGTACCGGACAGTGCTCACGCAAGGCTTCCGGATCGGCCATGTCCAGCACAGCCCGACGGATCCCGTGATCTTCTACGTCTGGGAGACTGGCGGGTATGCGCCGCAGCGCTCGTGGCTGGTGAATACCGATGGCTCCGGCAACCGGCCGTTCTACGCCAAAACCAGTTCGAAGGATTGGCTCACGTCCCAGAAAGAATGGGTCACCCACGAAGCCTGGGTCAAAGACACAGGGGAAATGACCATGGTGAACGACAAGCTCGGCGTGATGCTCGTCAACAAGGAGGGCGGCGCCCGCCTCATTCTGAAAGGCAACTACTGGCACGCAGCCGCGCGCCCCGACGGAAAATTCATTGTCCTGGATGATCAGCAGGGGCGGCTTTGGATTGCGGAAACTGCGACGGGAAACACGCGCCTGCTGGCCACGGGTCTGCGGGCGAAAATCCCGGTTCACGCCCATCCGTCCTTCGACCGTCAGGGCCACTATGTGCAATTCCACACGGGCCGTGCCCACGAAACGGTGGCCCTGATTGACCTGAGAGAGCTTCCCGCCCTCTCAGGGGCGCCTCCGCCTTAAAAGGGTGGAGAAAGAGAAAGCAGAAAGGAGAGTCACCCATAAAGGCGTAGATCAGTGGCTGAACGGGCCTTCTCCAGGATTGCTGGGAGGCGTCTCCCCGGCCCACGATTCTCAGCCGGGCGGAGTTTGGCGATATGGATTTTGGAATTCCGTTTCAGTTCGCACCCCACGCAGGATTGAACTGTGAAATCGACAGTCAGTTCGGCGTCGGCTACCGCTATCAGCACATGTCGAACGCGCACCTGAGCGATCGGAATCCAGGACTGAACCTTCACGGATTGGTGCTTTAGAAACCAAGCGTGCTTTGCCGCTGCCGCTTGCCGTCACCTTGACATCACTTCGCCCATAACAAACACTGCCCGTCCTTATGGTTGAGCCCAAAGAGATTCCGCTCATGGAAAAAATTGTGTCGCTGTGCAAGCGGCGCGGGTTCATTTACCAGTCCTCCGAGATTTACGGTGGCATCAACGGTTTTTGGGACTACGGCCCGCTGGGCGCAGAACTCAAGCGCAACGTCAAGGAACTCTGGTGGAACACCATGACCCGCCAGCGCGACGATGTCGTCGGCCTTGAAGCCACCATCATCATGTCGCCGCAAATCTGGAAGGCCAGCGGGCATGTGGACACATTCAGCGATCCGATGGTGGATTGCTTGCTGACGAAAAAGCGGTTTCGGGCAGATCAAGTGGAGCTGGAGTCAGGAGTTGCTTGCTGGTACGCAGGCGCTGTGGGCAGAGATGGATATGACACAGCAAAACAACTTCTAAGGAGTCTCTGCCCCAACGACACCGACGAGCAAATAGCTGCTGCGCTACTGAAACTGTCAATAGGACTCGTCCAATCTGGGCTGCCTGCGGGAAACGTGACTGTTGAAGAAGTGGTTGAGCGGGTTCGCTCTCAGATTCCGGAAGGGCCAGAGTTGGACAGATTGAAAGCCCTCTTTCGACAGATCCAGTTGCTGACGGTGTTCAAGGAACTCAGGCGAGCTATTTCGTATGATGCTTATGCGGTTCTCCTTAAGCCGGGAAAACCGCCGGATAGCGCACGCAGTGCAGCAACGCGATTCTATGTGCAAAGAGGTCTCGTGGAGCCCATTTTAATTGGGGAACGCACCGAGAAAGTGGAGAATTCCCGGCGGTTCAACCCGGAAAACGGCTCGCTGCTGACGGAACCTCGCCCGTTCAACCTGATGTTCAAGACGTACGTTGGCCCGGTCGAGAGCGAAGACAACGTCGCCTATCTCCGCCCGGAAACCGCCCAAGCGATTTTCGCGCAATTCAAAAACGTCCTCGAAACGTCGCGGCAAAAAGTTCCGTTCGGCATCGCGCAAATCGGCAAGGCGTTTCGCAACGAAGTCACGCCGCGCAACTTCACCTTCCGCTCGCGCGAGTTCGAGCAGATGGAACTGGAATTCTTCATCAAGCCGGACGAGGTGGTCGAGGCGATTGAAAGTTTCAAGAGTTCAGTTTCAAGTGTTCAGCCAGAAACTTCGGAACTGAAAACTGAAAACTTGAAACTTGAAACTCCCCAGCCTGATTGGGGTTGGAAAAAATGGCACGCCTATTGGGTCGAAGAACGAATGAAATTTTACGAAGGCATCGGCCTGCCACGCACAACGCTCGTCGAGTACTGGCAGAAGCCGGAGGAGCTGGCGCATTACGCCCGCGCTTGCGTGGACATCCTGTTCAAGTTCCCGTTTAGCAAGCGCGATGAGAAGGGCGAATTGATGGGCGAGGAATTGGAAGGTGTGGCCGCCCGCAGCGATTTTGATTTAAGCCAGCACGCGCGTTTCTCCGGCAAACCCATGGGCGTGTTCGACGAGGAACTGCGCGCCGCGTGGGGAAAATTGCCTAAGGAAAAGCAGGACGAACTCTGGCGTCGCCACTACGAGAACCGGAACAAATACCTGACGAAGATGGGTGTGGAGACTGAGGTCGCGTCCAAGCAGGCCACCGAGGACGCAAATGGTCTCGCCAAGGGCCAATACATTCCGCACGTCATCGAGCCGAGCGCGGGCGTGGACCGGTTGACGCTGGCGCTCATCTGCAACGCCTATTCGGAAGTCACCGAGACGGACGCCAAGGGCAAAAGCGAGACGCGGGTGATCCTGAAATTCCATCCGCGCGTCGCGCCGATCAAGGTTGGCGTGATGCCATTGCTCAAGAACAAACCCGAGCTGGTGAAGAAGGCGCTGGAAGTGCGCGATTTACTGCGCCCCTGGATGAACGTGTTCCACGACGACGCAGGTTCGATTGGCCGCCGCTACGCGCGCCAGGACGAGGCGGGAACGCCATTCTGTGTGACGATTGATTTCGACACGTTGGGTGAGAAACCGGAACTGCTCGACACGGTGACGCTGCGTTACCGCGACGACGGATGCCAGGATCGCGTGAAGATTTCCGAATTGTTGCCGTTGTTGCTGGAGAAGATTCGCTAGAAGCACGGGGAATGAACATGCAACACTCAACACTCAACACTCAACATCCAAGGGAATGGGGCACGGTCGAGCCGGGCGAATTTGGGCATTGGAAGTTGAATGTTGAATGTTCGATGTTTCCCTGCCCCCGCCCATGAGCAAGTCCACCCGCATTTCCTACGCGATCATGGCGACCCTGCTGGTACTCATCGGCTGGCTGCACCTCGGCATGTTGGTGCTCACGACGTTGTTCGGTTACTTCGCGTTGCAGAAATTCAGTTTCGGCAAGAGCAAGTTGCTCGGCGTGGCAATTTATCTGATCGTGGTCGCAGCAGTGACCTACGGGCTGTTCTACTTTTCCCGGCAGGCTTACGTCACGCTGCCGAAGCTCGCCGAGAAAACGATTCCCGCCGTGGTGGATTACGCGGAAAGCAAGAACATCGAACTCCCGTTCGCCGACTATGCGAGCCTGAAGGTCATGGCGGTGGAGGAATTCAAGGACAGCGTCGCCAACGTCGGGCGCTACCTGCGCAAGGCGGCGTTTGAGATTGCGCAGTTGATCATCGGCCTGGTGGTAGCCGTCAGCATGTTCCTGAGCGCAAGGTGGGGCACGGAATACGATCCGCAGACTTCGCAGGACAGTCTCTACGCGACAGTCGTGCGCGAACTGAACCTTCGCTGCCGGACTTTTTTCGACAGCTTTTCCCGCGTCATCGGCGCGCAAATCACCATTTCCGCCATCAACACCGTGCTCACGGCGATCTTTCTGATCTGGACCGGTTACCCTTACCAGACGGTGATTCTCGTGCTGACGTTTCTGTGCGGGCTGCTGCCCATCATCGGCAACATCATCAGCAACACGCTCATCGTCGGCGTCGGTTTCACGATTTCGCCGCAGATGGCGTTGATCGCGCTTATCTTTCTCGTGGTCATTCACAAACTGGAGTATTTCCTCAACAGCAAAATCATTGGCGACCGGATCAAAAACCCGATGTGGTTGACGCTCATCGGCATCGTGCTCGGCGAAAAACTCATGGGCGTTCCTGGAATGATCCTCGCGCCGGTGGTGTTGCATTACATCAAGGTGGAAGCGTCGCGCAACAAGGCGGGCGACGATGGAACTGATTTCGCCCGGCCGCCCGAAATCGTGCGCAACCCGGACGGGTCAAGCAGCAGCAAATCCTGATGGCAAGCGACACCACATTTTTTAAGAAGCGCGCGCCGACGCTCTACGTCATCATCGGCATCAAACTGCTCAAAGGCTCACTGCTGCTCCTGCTGGCGTTGGGCATCTTCAGAATCTCGGACAACGATTTGCCGGAGGAGTTCCGCCAGTTCCTTCAATTCCTGCATCTCGATCCAGAAAAAAAATTCTTCACCGACCTGGAGGCCAAAATCACCGCCGTGTCGGAAGCGAAAATGGTGTGGCTGGCGGGTGGCACTTTTCTTTACAGCTTGTTTTCGCTGGTGGAAGGCGTGGGGTTGATTTTCCGCGTGAGTTGGGCCGGATGGATGGCCATCGGCGAATCAGCGTTCTTCGTGCCGATTGAGATTTACGAGCTCGTCCACCGTACGTCGCTGGCCGTGTTTGTCATCCTCGCGCTCAACGTGTTCATCGTCTGGTATCTTTTCCAGAATCGCCACCGTCTCTTCCGGCATCATCATCATCACTAAGTCTGGAAGGTGGGCGTGGCACGTTTTCTTTCGTGACCCCACATTGTTCTTGTGGCAACCTCATCGTGTGACAACCGCTGAAGCCATCCGACTCCTGGAAAAATTCCGCGCCGGTGGCGTGGGCCGCGACCAGGTGCTGCGCGCGTTTCAAGCCGCGCCGCTGGCGGATCTGGGCTTCGCGCAGGTGGACACGCACCGGGCGTTGCGCAAAGGTTTTCCCGAAATCATTTTTGGCCAGGGCAAGACGCCATCGCAGGTGGTCAAAATTGCGGCAAAACTAATCGAACGCAATCAGCGCGTTCTCGCCACGCGCCTTGGCCCGGAACACGCGCGGGCGTTGAAAAAAACATTCAAACGCACCGTTCACCACGAAATCGCGCGTTGCGTGACGATTGAAAATAAGCCGCTGCCAAAGCGGGCCGGAACCATCGTTGTGATTTGCGCAGGCACGAGCGATTTACCCGTGGCCGAGGAAGCCGCCGTCACCGCCGAAATCATGGGCAACCGGGTCGAACGGGTGAACGACGTAGGCGTGGCGGGTGTGCACCGGCTGTTCAGCCGCCTGGAAGTGATTCAACGCGCGAACGTGGTCATCGTGGTGGCCGGAATGGAAGGCGCGCTGCCGAGCGTGGTGGGCGGATTGGTGGACAAACCGGTGATTGCCGTGCCCACAAGCGTGGGCTACGGCGCGAGTTTCGGTGGTGTGGCTGCATTGCTGGCGATGCTCAACAGTTGCGCCAGCGGCGTGACCGTGGTGAACATTGACAACGGTTTCGGTGCGGGATATGCGGCGAGTCAGATCAATGCGCTAGCGGAAAAATGAAAACGCTCTACCTTGACATCTTCAGCGGCATCAGCGGCGACATGCTGATCGGCGCGTTGATTGACTTGGGCGCGGACGCGCGCAGGCTGGAGCGTGGACTGAAAAAACTCAAGCTACACGGCTACCACCTGCACGTTGCGCACAAACAAAAGTCCGGCATCGAGGGTGTGAAGTTCGACGTGCATTTGGCGAGGGCTCACGAGCATGACCACGATCACGAGCATGGACACGCGCATGCACACGAGCATCACCATGACGACAGCCGTACCTTTGCCGAAATCAAAAAGCTCATCAGCAGAAGCCAGCTCTCACCGTGGGTGAAGCGGAAATCTGTGGCCGTGTTTCATCGGATTGCAGATGCGGAAGGAAAAATCCACGGGATGCCCCCGGCGCGCGTGCATTTTCACGAAGTCGGCGCGGTGGATTCCATCGTGGACATCGTGGGTGCGTGTATCGCGCTAGAGATGCTCGGCAAACTGCGGGTGCAATCTGCACCGGTGGTTGAGGGCGTCGGTTGGGTAAAGTGCGCGCACGGACGATTTCCCATTCCCACGCCGGCGACACTGGCGATTCTCGGCGCACGCGGCATCGGTGTCACCCAATGTGAGGAGCCACACGAATTGGTCACGCCCACGGGCGCGGCGTTGCTGGCCGAGTTGGCTGAAAGCTTCGGGCCGATGAGCGGGTTGGTCGCCGGGAAAATCGGTTTTGGGTTGGGCAGCCGGGACAATAAAACGCGACCAAATGTTTTGCGCGCGGTGCTGGGCGAAGCGTTGGAGTCCAGCCTTCAGGCTGTCCCCCGCTCCAAGCACGCTAAAGCGTGGACTCCAACGGCGACATGCGATTGGGAAACCGACACGGTCGCGGTACTCGAAACCAATCTTGATGACATCAGTGGAGAAATTCTTGGCCACTTTGTCGAGCGGGCGCTGGCGGCGGGTGCGCTGGAAGTTTTTCACACGCCGATTCAAATGAAGAAGAATCGTCCGGGTGTGCTGCTGACGGTCTTGTGCGCCGAGGCGGACGGGGACAAGTTCGCCGAGTTGATTTTACGCGAGACGAGCGCGTTTGGCGTGCGGCGCACGGTGGCGGAGCGGCGCAAGCTGCGGCGTGAATTCAAATCGGTGAAAACTCCGTTCGGCACGGTGACAGTCAAAATCGGCACGCTTGACGGACGCGTAGTGCAAGTCTCACCGGAATACGAATCGTGCAGGAAACTGTCGGAGCGAGCGAAAGTTCCGCTCAGACAAATTTACGATGCCGCCACCAAAGTCATCAAAAGCACATCATGATTGACGCCGAGCTTTTGAAAATCTTGTGCTGCCCGGAGACGCATCAAGGCTTGCATTTAGCCGAACCGGCGCTGGTGGAAACGGTGAACCAGCAAGTCGCAGCCGGTGGGTTGAAGAATCGCGCCGGCCAGCCGGTAAAGGAGAATATTGACGGCGGACTGTTGCGCACCGACGGCAAATTCCTTTACCCGATCCGTAAGGAAATTCCGGTAATGCTGGTGGACGAGGCGATTCCGCTTTGATTTGTCCTCGCCCTCGTCCTCGAACCTTTGAATCGCAGAAATCGAGGACGAGGACGATGTTGAATAGGATTTTGCGTCTGGCGTTGGGGGATTTTCCCGATAGTATTTTGGGGCTGAATGAAAGCACGCTTTGATTCAATCGAGTCCGTCATCGCGGACGTCCGCAAAGGCAAGATGGTCATTTTCGTGGACGACGCGGACCGCGAGAACGAGGGCGACCTCATCATGGCCGCGCAACACGTCACGCCCGCGGCCGTGAACTTCATGGCCAAGCACGGGCGCGGATTGATTTGCGCGCCGACGACGAACGAGCGGTTGCAGCAACTCGGCGTCGAGCAAATGGTCAAGCAGAACCGGGAGGTTTTCAAAACCGATTTTCAGGTAAGCGTGGACGCCGCGCGCGGCATCACCACCGGGATCAGTGCTGCCGACCGCGCCACCACGATTAAAATTCTTGCCGACCCAACCGCGGTGCCCGACGACCTCGTGCAACCTGGCCACGTCTTTCCGTTGCGGGCGCGGCTGGGTGGGGTGTTGCAGCGCGCCGGGCACACGGAAGCCGCGGTGGATTTGACCGTGCTCGCCGGCTGCC
>CAYIOH010000031.1:0-16180 GCA_964364975.1 uncultured Bifidobacteriaceae bacterium | reverse complement strand
CGGATGCGCGAAGTCTTCGGGAACGTCTCCGGGTAAATGCGCGAAGCCATCTCGCACTCGATGGCGGTGGGATAGCCGAGCTTCAAGGCGCGGAAGGGCATGTTGACCGTGTGGCAGGCCATATCGCCGAGCGCGCCGGTGCCGAACTCGTACCAGCCGCGCCAGGCAAAAGTGTGATAGATGTCCTTCTTGTAAGGCCGCTTGGCCGCCGGCCCCAGCCACGAGTTCCAATCCAAATACTCCGGCAAGGCATCCTCGCCTGCCGGACGGTCGAAGCCTTGAGGCCACACCGGGCGGTTTGACCAGACGTGTAATTCCAGCGGTTTGCCGATGATGCCAGCCCGGATGACTTCGACGGCGCGGCGCAATCCGCTCTCGGCGCTGCCCTGGTTACCCATTTGCGTGGCGAGATTCTTCTCCTTGGCCAACCGGCGCACCTCGCGTGCCTCCCACACGGTTTGCACGAGCGGCTTCTGGCAGAAGCAGTGTTTGCCCATCTTCATGGCGCGAGCGGCAGCGAGGCCATGATTGTGATCGGGCGTTGAAACCGTCACGGCGTCAATGTCCTTGCCCATCTCGTCGAGCAGCTTGCGGTAGTCTTGGAAGCGCTTCGCCTGGGGGAAGACTTCGCCTTTCTTGTCCAACGTGCGCTGGTCCACGTCGCAAATGGCGACGATGTTGCCGCCGTTCGCCTTCGCGTCGCGGCTGTCGCTGTCGCCTTTACCGCCCACGCCGATGCAGGCGATGTTGATCCTGTCGTTCGCGCCCAGGACGCGACCGACGTAAGGGAAGGTGAATGCCGCCGCACCGGCGGCAAGCGAGGTGCGCCGCAGAAATTCGCGACGCGAAACGGAGTTGGATTTGAGATTCGATGGTTTCATTTGCGTTTGCATGGGTTGAGTTAACTAAAGACCGGGTTGTTATTCAAGCGAAAGTCTGCGTCGGATAAAAAAATAATTCTACGGGGGGCTTGAGCGGGCCGCCCGGCGCAGAGTTGATTTCGCGTGCAGTGTCGTCATTTGCCCCCCATCAGGGCTGGAGCGCTGGGAGTCTTCACGAGTAAAAGCCACATTCGTAGGCCGTATCGAACAGGGCCATGATGTTCTCCGGCGGCACTTCGCCCTGGATGTTGTGGACGTTGTTGAAAACGTAGCCGCCACCGGGCATGAAGGCGCGAACGTGTTGGCGGACGCTGCCGGCAACCTCCGCCGGCGTGCCGCGCGACAAGATATGTTGCGTGTCGCAACCGCCACCCCAGAACACCAGGTCGCGGCCAAACCGGCGTTTCAGTTCCACCGGGTCCATGTTCCGCGCGCTGACTTGCACCGGGTTCAGGATGTGGATGCCGTTGTCGAGCAGGTCGGGAATGAATTCCATGCACGAACCGCAGGTGTGATACCAGATGCGGGCGTTGGTCCGTGAGCGGATGTATTGCACCAGACGTTTGTGACGCGGCTTGATGAGGTGACGATAAAGCTGCGGATTGAAAAGCGGTCCGCTCTGCCCGGCGATGTCGTCGCCAATCATGATCACGTCCACCACGTCGCCAACCTCGTCGAGGAAAAGGCGGAACCAATCAAGCCAGAACTTCAAGGTTTGCTCCAGCATGGCCTCGCAGAATTCCGGCTGCGTCATGAGATCGCAGAACCACTGCTCCAAGCCGCGCAGGTACCAGCAGATTTCATAGACCACGCCGGAAATGCCGCTGACCACGGCGTAAGGCGTTTCCTTTTTCAACTGCAATGCGCGGTCACGCAATCCCGCGAAGCGTGTGGGATCGTCGCCCTTGGGCCACGGATAGTCTTTGAGGTCCGCCAACGTGGCGTTCGCGAGCGGATGCAACGTGATGTCCATGTAGTACGGCGTGTCGTCCGGCATGGACCAGCGGATGCCGAATTCGTCGGTGAGATCGTGCCAGAGTTTCCCCTCGCGCTGCGCCTGCACAATGCCGCCTTTCCAACTGGCCGCGGCCCCGGCGCGAATGTAACGCGTATCCACCCGCAGCCTTTCCAGCACCTGCTCGCAAGGCACGGCAAGTTGCTGCACGGCGTCCAGAATGCGCACTTCGTCCGCAATGCCGAGGTGGGCAATCAAGCTGCGATAGGCGTTCTTGTGAATACCGGTCTGGTTGCCGCCAAGGTCAATCGGCACGCGATCCGGTACCTCATGGTTCACCGCCTTGAGCACGCGATCGCGGGAAGTCATCGTTTCTCGTTTGGCCATGTTGGGATTCCTTTCAGCGCCCTGCGGTGTATTCCTGCAGCAGCCGCAGGTAAACTTGGTATTGCCCGAGCGACACGCCCGGCGGCGTTTGATGGTCCACGCTCGGAATGAACCCGCCGGTCTTCATCAACGGCACGAGCCGCTCGAATTCGGCACACATCGCCGCCTCGCCGCGATTCATCGTCATCTTGTCGAAATGCCCGACCATCAGAAGTCGCGGGAAGCGCTCGCGCAATTTCATGCCGTCCACACCGGCCTGGCGTTCCAGCGGCAGAAAGCCGGAGATGCCCGCTTGCTCAAACCACGGCACGAGCATCGTCACATCTCCGTCCGTGTCAATGAACGGCAGGATGTTCCGCTCCAGCAATCGCGGGATGAGTTGCTGATAATAAGGCGCGACGAATTCGTCGAACGTGCGCTTGGAGATCATCGGGCCGTGATTGTAGCTCATGTCCTCGGCGATGGTCATGAACGTCGGCACGCAGACGCCGAAGATTTTGTCGAGCAGACTGAAGTTGAATTCGAGCAAGTCACGGTTGATCTGGTGGAGCAACTCCGGCTGATCGGCGAACGCGAACATAAGTTTCTCGAAACCCATCAACGTGCGGGGAAACCAGAAGAATCCTTCGAGCGTACACCACACCACGGCTTCGCCCCGCCGCTGGCGCTCCGCCCACGCCGTCATGCCGGCAATCGCGGCATCGTGATTCGGAAACAGGCTCGGCCGGATGCGCCGGTAATCGTCCATGTTCGCAACGATGCCCTCGACATGATGCTGCGTGGCCTCGATGGTCGGGTCGGTGGTGCTGAACCAGAACTGCTGGTAGGGATCAAGGCCGAAGTAGTGCGCGAGGTTGAACACCTGGCTGAACTTGAATTCGCGCGGCAATCCTTCGTTGTGCCAGCGGGCAATGGTTTCGTCCCACCACATGGCCCATTCCCAGCGCGGCAGGCGGTCCACCGGCTGGAAGTTCATCACCGCCCGAAATCGTTCCACGTGATTCATGGCCTGTGCTCCTGCCGGCAGTGAGGATGGAACTGTGCGCCGCTGCCGGCAAGCCCGAACGGCAGGGCGAATGGGAAAGGCTGGGCGAACGCGTTGCGATCAAGGTTTGCCAAACCCGGCGAGCTTCGTCAGACTTCGATCCACATAAGTTCAGATGCCAAACAACCAGGCAAATCTCAACCGAAGGAGAAAGACCATGAAGCAAAACCGTCGCCTCTTCACGCAGGCCCTCGCCGCCGCGTGCCTCACCGCGCTCACCGTCACCGCCGCCGACGCGCCGTTCAACGGTCTCGGCACGAGCATCGGCAATCTCTACCGCCTCTCGGACGCGAAATCGCGATCCATCTGCCCGGAGAATTTCACCGGCGAGAAAGGCAAGGCCGCGATGTCCACCAACGGTCCCGCCAGGAACGCCGCGCGCGATCTGGGCCAGGGCTGGAAGGTGTCACCCTACGTTCACATCAAAGGCAAGAGCACGTTCACGCTGGCGGAGATTGACGGACCCGGCTGCATCCAGCACATCTGGCTCACGCCCGCACCGCTCGACAAAACGCGCTGGATGATCCTCCGTTTCTATTGGGACGGCGAAACCGAGCCTTCGGTGGAAGTCCCCTTGGGCGATTTCTTCGCCTGCGGCTGGGCGCGGTATTGCCAGATCAACTCGCTGGCGGTCTGTGTGAATCCGGGTAGCGCCTTCAACAGCTATTGGCAGATGCCGTTCCGCAAGAAGGCCAAGGTGACGATTGAAAACCTCGACGACGAGCAGATGACGATTTACTACCAGATTGATTACACGCTGACGCAGGTGCCGGACGACGCGGCGTATTTCCACGCGCAATTCCGCCGCGAAGACCCGCTCAAGCAGGCTGGGCTTTACACGATCCTCGACGGCGTCGAGGGCAAGGGCCACTACGTCGGCACCTACCTGGCCTGGGAGGTTCACAGCACCGGCTGGTGGGGCGAAGGCGAAATCAAGTTCTTCCTGGACGGCGACAAGGAATTCCCGACCATCGCCGGCACGGGCACGGAGGATTATTTCTGCGGCTCTTACGGCTTCGAAACCCGCGGGCCAGACGGCAAAGTCCGTTATACAGAGTTCACCACCCCCTACGCCGGCATGCCGCAGGTCATTCGCCCCGACGGCTTCGAGGATTCGCAAGAGCGCTTCGGCCTTTACCGCTGGCACATCACTGATCCGATCCGCTTCGACAAGGACCTGAAGGTGACGATCCAGGCGCTCGGCTGGATGTCCGGCGGGCGCTACCAGCCGCTCAAAGACGACATCGCCTCGGTGGCCTACTGGTATCAGACCGAACCGCACAAGGCGTTCCCGAAACTGCCGATCAAGGATCAGTTGGAGTTGAAGTAATGGCGGCTCAATTTCGCCGCAGCGCGCTGGCCGAAGTATTGCGCGAGGTCGAACACCTGGCTGAACTTGAATTCACGCGGCAATCCTTCGTTGTGCCAGCGGGCAATGGTTTCATCCCACCACATGGCCCATTCCCAGCGCGGCAGCCGGTCCACTGGCTGGAAATTCATCACGGCGCGAAAGCGTTCGACATGATTCATCGTCGCCCTCATCTGCAATTCCAAATGCCCTTGTCTCGCGTTGGCCCGAACGCAGTACGGCGGCAACGAAGTTTGGTCACTCGACAAGACTTCTGACCGAGCCGATGCGGGAAGGTAGGGCGCGTTACTCCGTGCGCGCCGTTCCGGGCACCAGTTCGAGTCCGCGGCGCGCACGGAGTGACGCGCCCTACCAACTTTGAATCGAAGGATTTGATCACTGTAGTAGTCACAAGAGCTTCTCAACCGATGGAATCAGTCGCACCGGGCCGAGCAAGCCGGACTCCACTAGCGGCGCGTCCTTCTTCCACAGCCGCCAACTCGTGAACGCGAAGCGGCCCGTCGGGCTGGGTTGACCTGCCTCCAACCACCGCGGCCAGGACTTCAGCGTGCCATCCGGGTTGCGGTCGCTGTCCTCCGGCAATTGCTCGTCGCCAATCTGGCGATTCACCCAGAGGTTGACGACTTTCACTTCCAGCGTGTTTTCGCCGGGCTTCAAAGCGTCGGTCACCTCCACGCGGAACGGTGGCTTCCACAAGACACCGAGGTTCTTGCCGTTTAACCGGACTTCAGCCATCACTTCAACGCGGCCAAGGTCGAGAAAGATTTCCGATTGCCGATTGCCGATTGCCGATTGCTCCGGCTTCCATTCGAACGTCTTGCGGTATGCCGCGTGGCCGGAAAAATATTTTATGCCCGGATCGCTGTGGTCGCTCCACGAAATCAGCTTGTCGAAAGTGACTCTTTCTGGCGCACCGCGATCCGGCTCGAAGCGAACTTCCCACGGACCGGCGATTTCAACTTGTGAAGGCAACGCCGACACGTCAACGGACTGAACTTTGCCCGAGGCCGTCCGCAAGTCGTAGCGGCCCGGTTGCCACGCGCGCAGAGTGATTTGCTGTCCGCGACCTGTGATCAACTGGGCCGCGGGCGGTTCCGTCATAACGTCGCCGGCGCCCGGCAATACGCTTTGGCCGTTGCGCTCCAGCCCCACGATTTGCCCGGCGTTGCTCGCTTTCCGAAACACAACGAACACCGAACCCGCCGGCTCAAGCCACAACGGCAGATGCGTTCGACCGTCGCGATCTTCGTAGATTAACTGCCGCCGGATTTCGCCCGTGAGGGGATTCCACAACTCCGGTGACTTGCCGGTCACGCGAAACGCGCACGTCGCGCCACGCCATTCGTTCGAGCGATTCGACACGAAGTAAATGTCCGCGTCGCCCGTGCGCCGGTGGATGTATCGCAGGCTTGGATCGGCCTCGAAGTCCGGCGGCACGCCCATTTGCGAGAGCACGTTCGTGATGGCTCCGAAATCCGGGAACACGTAAGCCGGCGGACGGGTTTGCTCCGGCACCGGAAACGGCTCCAAGCCGAGCGGTCCCACTTCCATGGCCGCAGTCCAGTCCGCCGAATCCGTCTCGACGCGCCACTGCTCCGGCACTGTGACGGCGCTTTGCCATTGACCGTCCGTGTTCACTTCAAGCACGCCGCCGTCGCGGAATTGCACGGACAGAGTGCCGATCAGGCTGGCAGGATTCGGCTCGGCATGCGCGTTGAATCCGGCGACCGCGAGCAGGTTCGTCCCCGGCTTCAGCCAGCGGGCGACATCCATTCGGAACAATGTGTTGGCGTCCTGGCCAGCCCCGGCTCGCTCGCCGTTCACCCAAAGTTCAAAACTGTTGTCCGCCGTCATGGCCATCCGCGCGGAGGCGACTTCCCGCGCGGCGTCCAGGATCATGAGGCGACGGAAAAATCGCTGGCCCGGTGGCGTAGCGATGGCCGGATTTCCTCCCGGATGCCAAATCCATTTGGCGTTCTTCACTGGACTTCCCTGCCCCGGCTCGACGGGTGGAGTCCGGAAAGCGTCGCTCCAGATGACGCGGCCCTTGCCGACGCGGTGCTCTGTACCAGCGGCTTTGTCCCAAAGTTCCGCCGCGAGTTCTTGCACCTCCGCATCGCACTTCGGGTAATTGGCAAGGCCCGGTGATTTCCGCATCGGCGGACCGAGGACGGTGGCGCCAGCTTGAACCAATTCTTTGACCTTGCGCAGGAGCGTTGGCGTCATCGTTTCGATTTGCGGCAAGACCAGCAGGCGATAGCTCATGCCGTCGGGCAGAACCAGTTTCCCGTCCTTGACCTTCATCCGCGTGAGCAGCACCTCCGGCGTGCAGCCGTCGAAGTTGTAGCGGGGACGTTCCGGGAGGAGGCTGCGGCGGTCCGGCAAGGTGGGCGTGAAGCGCATGGGTGAGCCCTCCGGTTCGAGGAAGCAGATGTCCGCGACGAACAATCCTTCTCGCAGCAGGAACTGGCAGCGGGCGAGATATTCGTGCCAGGCGGCGGATTGCTCCCACCACGTCTGCGTGCGCTCGTAGTGCAGCCCCCACGGTCCCATGGACATGCCGGGTGCGCGGTCGGGATTCGTCCACGGCTGCAAGGCGTAACGGTGAAAGACGAATCGGTTGATGCCTTCGCAAAACGCCCAGTCGCCCAGCGCCTTGATCGAGGCGGGATGATGCTGCCATTTCTCACCGTCGTTTGCCGTGAACGCCTCCGCTCCCAGGATGCGCTTGCCATAGACGTGCGTGGCCGAGGCCATTTCCGTGCAACTGTAAGTCGTGTTGAAACCCCACGACCAGAACTCCGCCATCGGCTCGTCGGCCCGTCCGGCGTAGGTCATGTCATCGCACGGATTGCCGTCGTAGGCTTCGATGGAAAGCCGCATGCCGTTCCGGTGAGCGAGTTCGCGGAAACGCCCGGCGTAGTTGGCGATCAACAAATCGGAAACCGTCCGGCGCACATCCCAAAGGAAACGCTCGGAGACTTCGATGCTCTCGACTACGCGCCCGGTCATCACGAGAAGGAAAAGCAACGGATCGTAGCCGCGCAGCCGCTGAAATTCCTCGCGGAACTTCGGGGTCCAGTTCTGCGAACCGGTTTCCCAACTGTCAATGTGCGTCGCCACGAGCGTCTTGCCCGCGAGCGGCTTCGAGTCGGCGATGAGCTTGCCCATCAAACCGGCGAACATCGCGTCGGTGGCCGCGCGACTGAGCTTGTCGGATTCCAAACCGCGCCCGGCTTCTGGCGCCGGATGATTGTCCTTGCCCGTCAGCGTGTGACCGAGGCGAAGGATTGTCCACTGGCCCGCAGGCACGTTCCAAGTCAGGCGGCCGCTGGCGTCCATCTGCGCGGTCAGATTCACGATGCGGTTGCGAGTCACAGTTTGCTCCGCCGGCAAGACCGACCAATTCCCTCCAGGCGGGACCTGGCTGGGGACGAACGCCGCTTTGCCGGGTAGCCCTTCGATGTGGGCTGCACGCGCAGGCGTCGGAAAAGCCAGCACGGCGATGTCGCGATAGTAACTGGCCACCGCGTCCGGTTTGGCCAGTGCCGCCTCGAAGCGGAGCGGGCCGGTGACGTTGGTTTCGGTCGAGACGATTTTCTGCATGGCCAGGTCGGGCGTGATCCACGGGCCGCCGCTGCCGCACCAGCCGGCGTCGTTGTTCATGTTCACTTCGAGACCGAGCCGGTGCGCCTCGGCGCAAACGTGTTTGAACAGGTCGCGCCATTGCGGGCCGCCGAACGCCGCGTCGCCCTTGGGAGTTCCCTGGTCCACCTCCATGATGAGCACGCCGCCGATGCCCACGCGCTTCATGGCTTCGAGGTCGGCGGTGATGCCGTTGCTGGTGATGTTGCCGTTGAGCCAGAACCAATAGACCCAGGGCCTGGCCGCGTCCGGAGGATGCGCGAAATCCCGCGCGAATTTGTCGAAACGATCACCCGCCATCGCGCCGCCAGCCAACAAGGCTGCGGCGACCGAACCACCGATCCACATTCTGAAGTGTTTCATAACTCAATCTCCCGTTTAACGCTGCGACCAGTTGTTCATAAAGGATTGCGGGCCGATTGAAAAGCGATAACGGCTACCGGTGGTGTCCTGCTGCCCAGCACAAATGTTTTGACGAGCAAGAGCTTTGATAACCTCAACCGGCTGACGCAAATTTCGTCCGAAAAAGGGTCTGAGTATTGACACAACTTCGCTGGGGCAGTAGAACCGGGCCATGCCCGCGCATTGCGCATCGAATACCCCGACGTATGACGGTTATAGAACGCGAGGACTCAAAACGAATCAGATAATCAACGTGAACTCAGATTTGTGTAAATACTCCGGAGTGACCCCGTTTAGGAACCGAATGAAGGCTTACTCACGAAAGCTGGCCTGTGCAGCGGCTATCCTCTTTGTGTGCAGCGCCGCGTTTCTGTGGTTTCACACTATACCTCGGAAGTTCTTTTCTTTAGGGATGAGTCTTTCAGAGATTGAGAAAAATGTCGGAGGGCATTGCGATGTCATTCCGTTGGGTTCTGCATTTAGTGACCCGCCCACGGAATTCGAGTTGGCAAACACACCTCGGTATCAAGTTCGAGTGGCAGCGATGGCTGTAGATATTTATCTAAATTCACACAAGAAAGCAGTATGCATTCAGTCTCTCTTCGGCACAGAAGGCGAACTAACATTAACAGTTCCATCCAGGGCTACGAATTCTACGAATGGTCCATGATTGGTGAGCAGCGCGAAACGAGCGCGCTGGTGTCCCGCACAAACGGTGGTAAGGTAGCCTGCTGTCCTGCGTCACTTCAACGCCGCCTCGCGCCGCTTCATCCACGCGGCGCCAAGCGCTTGCAGCGTATCGCCCTTGAGGGTGCGCTCGGCCAGCGGGAACACAATCCGCTCCTCCTTGTCGAAGTGCTTTCGGCAGGCCGCCACAGCCTGCGCCAGCCGCTTGCGCGCCTGACCGAGCTGCCGGGTCTTCTGAACGTCCAGCAAGTTTTGATCAATCTCCTCGTGCTCCTCGTGAAAAGTTTCGCTCTGGCCGAGCTGCTCCAGGCAATGTTCCAACGGGGCAATGAACAACTCGTCCTCGGTGTTGGAATGCGCGCGGAGCAGCGTCTCCAACGCCGCCGCCAGCGCCTTCAATTCCGCGAGCGTCTTGAGCCGGGGCGCGCTGTGTTCGAGGTGGTCGAACAAGTTGTGGAACACCACGTGTTCCGCCATCAGGATTTCTGTGATTTTCATGGTGCAACGACGACACCCAGCCAATAGCTCTTTACCGCCGTTTCCGCCAGCCGATTCTGCGTTAAATGTAAACCACGGGCCAAAAGACGGATGTGGTGAGGCGAGACTCGCGTTGGAGCTGTCCCCGCGCAGTGCTATCTCCCAACTTCGTCGCGATCCGCGAAGAATTTTCCGGAGCGCGGACAGCTTTGTCCGCGAGAAGCTTAGTTAACCTCTTGCCAGGACCTGATCAGGAATCTTCCGTTGTCGCCCATGCGGCCCAAGGCTTCGTCGTAGTGGAAGTTGAAGTGGCCGTTCATGGTGACGGAATTGACCATCAACGCGCCCGTGAAGTCCTGCAGGCTGTAGCCACCGCCGTTCATGGTGAGGTCTGCATTGGGCGCGACGAGCACGCCGGTGAACTCGCCGTTGCCGTCCAAGGTGAAAGTTGTCACGGTGAGGGCAGAGTAAACAATGAAGTTGCCCGCGAAGCCGCTGTCGTTCATGACCCCTTTGCCACTGATTTTGGTTTCAGTGCCGCCAGCATAGATCTGGATGGAACCGCCTTGCGCGATGGTGATGCCGTCGCCGGTCGTCTCGTTGCCCGTCATGTTGAGTCCGTTGGGCAGGACGAGCCGGCCTTTACCCGTGACGATCGTGGAGCCCGACAGCGATTCGGCCCAATAGTCGCCATTGCCGATGATATTGTCGTACCAGTTGGTCGTGTAGGTCGGGGTGGTTAGGTAAACGGTGTACGTGTAAGTGTAGCTGGGATAACTGTAGGTTATCACTGGATACGTGTAGCTGACAATGCCGGTGATGAGATTGTAAATGTACCAGGTGCCGCGGCCAGACGGATTTCCGGTGGTGACGATGTTCGTGGTCACGCTGCCCACGTAAGTGCCAGCTGTGGGGTAGGTCCTGGAGCTGGTACTGGCCGTTGTGTAGTTGGTGCTTGTTCCCGCTGGCACCGGGCTTGGCAGGGTGGCGACCGTGGTATTGGACGTGTTCGTCGTCAACCCCGCAGGTGTTGGACTCGGATAAACACTGGTGGTGACGGTGGTCGTGTTGGTCGTGACGGGCCCCATGTAACCCGAAACCGGCGCGCTGGGGGGAGTTGCGGTCGTGTACGTAGTGCTGTTGGTGCTGATAGAAGAGATCGTTACGACATATCCGCCCGTTGGCGGTAGCCCGGAACTGTAGGGCATAGTGGTGTCGGGGAAGGTGAAGTTGGCTGTGTCCAGCACATAGCCCGGTTGGAAGCCTGTATTGCCGGCCGCCTGCCATTCATGTGTGCCGACCGCGCCTAGACTGCCAATGGTGGCGGTGCCGCCCGGGCCAGTGTAAACGTGGCCGTAAATGTTTGCGTTTCCGACTGACACTGTGCTGAAGATGCCGTCGTTCGAGGCGATGTCTCCTTTGTCCAAGGCTTTCGCGGGGTCCCAGCGCCCGTTGGTGCTCTTGGCGGGGTCTGCGGAATCAAAACTGTCGGAGGTGATACCATTGCCTTTCAAGTCAATGCCGTGCTTGGCGACCATGGAGGCGAGGAAGAGGCTGCCGCGGGAAGCGGTGACGCGCACCGCGCGGTTGACGGCGGTGGTGGGTTGGTCAGCCCCTATTTGCGCAAACATGGCCGTCGGCGCATTCCGAGCAAACGTGGGGGGAATGACGTAGGCCCGCGAAGTGATCACAGGTACGTGCGGAAAGCTGTTGTCTATCGTAACCGTATAACTGCCGTTGGTGAGCGTGCGAAGCGGGCTGGTGTACCTGGGGCCATCCACAGACCACTCATCGGTGTGGAGGTTCGCGTAGTTCACATTGAGATGTTGGAGTGCTTCCTCCACGCCGGCTTCCGAAAGACCCAAAGCCAGGTTCCACGCTTGCGAGCGCGCGCCGAGCAGAGCTTGTTGCTCCACGTAGGTCAAATAACCGGCCACGCTCAGGGCGAGCAGGGTGATCATGAACAGTGACACCAGGAGCGCGCTGGCCGCCTGTTTGGGAAACGACTTGTTAATTCTCATATAGGTCTGGGTGGTTAATGTGTGATTTGTTGATTGCGCATTACGACGCGGGCGGTCTGGATGTTCTCGCTGACGCTGTTGCCTCCGGGCATCTGGCGGGAAGCCTTCCAGGTCAAGCTGACGCATTTTACGGTCGCGGCCCAGTTGTTCGTGGCCGCGGGGTAAATGTCGTAGGTGCCGCCGACGGGGTTGCGTTGGTAAAGATTGAAGGCCAGCAGCGTGCAATCTGAAAGCAGAGTTTGCGGGCTGCCGCCGGCGGGCGTGCGCTGTAATTTGCCGCTCAGGGGATTGAAACTGTAATTCACGTTCACGCCATCCCCGTTTATGATCGTGAAACTGCTCGGGGTGGCAGCGGTGACCGCCTGGGCCGCGCGAATCTCCTTGGTCATGGTGTCCATGGCCGTGCGGTTGATCTTATCGAGTTCGGCGTAGTTCACCAACGCCGCAAAGCTGGTCGTGCTGAACAGGTAAACAGAACACAGCGCCAGGCTGGCCACCCCGAACAACCCGGTGGCCACCATGACTTCAACCAGGGTGAAGCCGCCCCGGGATTTTTGCTGGCGTTCAATAAACATAATTCTGAATTCCGTCTTGCGCGATGTAAGTGGTCAGGCTGCGGGTTCTGGTTATGCCCAAGCTGGTCCAGTGGAGGGTGAGGTTCAACGCCCGCATCTTGTCCTGGTAACTGGTGGGCTCCGGGAAGTCGTCGATGGAAACATTCCCGTAATAAATGGTTCCGGTGTAATTGCTCGCGGCGGCATCTCCGTCATAGGTTGCGGTAAAAGTTGATGGGATGAATCCACTGGTATTGACCTGATCCCAACTGAAGAGGCGGAGCGTTTCAGCTTTTTCGAGGATGATCTGCGTGGCGCGCTGGTTTTCCCGGACCCTTTGGATGACGTTGAAACTGTAACTGAAGCAAGACATCAGTCCGGCCGTGCCGATCACCACGATGACGATTGCGATGACGACTTCGGTGATCGTGAAGGCCTGGAGGCCTTTCGCGGCTGGTCTGGCAGATTGAATTCTCACGGCGCAAATTCCGATTTAGCAGTAACCGGGCCAGCGTTGTGTTGCTGGTCCTGCCATGCCGAGGAACCGCTTGGCGGCCCACAGGATTTGCAGGTTAATGACCCGTCTTGTCGGATTTGATAAACAGTTTTCTCATGTCGCCGTCGTTGGTATTCCGGTTTATGGCAACCTTTCCCTCCACTAATTCATGACGACGCCACATCTTTGACGGGATTTAGCAAATGACTTGCCAATGCGGCTGTGCCCTCGCCGAGGAAACCAACCCGAGAATGGGAAACGGGAGAGTTCCAAGATTGAGACACGACCGCCCAATTGAAGGACATCGCCTTCGACCGCCGGAAAACATCGCGCAACTCGACGTGCACACACCGCGCGTTTCCAGTTTCCATCGCGCGATGCTTCGTGTAGAAACTTGCCATGCCGAGCCGGAAAACAGGAATTGAATCCGCCGCGCCATGACCGCCGCCGAATTCAAAAAGAAATGGGCGCGCTACCAAGGCAAGGAAACGTCCGCCTACCAGGGGCACTTCGACGACCTATGCCGTTTGCTCGGTCAGCCGACGCCCGCCGAAGCCGATCCGTCCGGCAGTGACTTCTTTTGCTTCCAAAAGCGCGTCATTAAAGACGTGGAGCTTCTCGACATTGAGATGCCCGACGCCAGCGAGCCGACCGAACGCGGCTTTGCCGACGTGTGGAAAAAGGGCTGCTTCGCTTGGGAATACAAAGGCAAAAAGAAAAATCTCGATGAAGCCTACAAGCAACTGCTCCGCTACCGCGAGTCATTGGAAAACCCGCCCTTGCTCGTCGTCTGCGATTTCGACCGCTACATCGTCAAAACGAATTTCAACGGCACCGTTCAAGAGGTTCACGAATTTACCAACGACCAGATTGACCGTCCGGAAAACTTGAGTTTGCTCCGCGCCGTTTTCAGTGAGCCGGACTTTCTCAAACCGCAACGCACGACGGCACAAGTCACGGAAAATCTGGCCAAGACAATCGCCGAAGTTGCCAAGTCCATACAAAAGCGCGAAAGCGTCGAGTTGGCCGACGCCAGGAACCGCGCCGAAGCCAACTTTGCGCAGCGCAAAAATCTTCGCATTGCTCGTTTTCTCAATCGCATCGTATTCTGTTTTTTCGCCGAAGACACCGGGCTGCTTCCCAAGAAACTGTTCACCGAACTGCTCAAGACCAGTCTCGACGACCTGAAACACTTCACCATCACGCTCGAAAAGTTATTCGCGGTCATGGCCAAGGGCGGCACATTTGGCAAAGACAAAATCCGCCACTTCAACGGCCATTTGTTTGAGGAATCCACGGTCTTTGAACTCACCGAAGGCGAATTGAAAGAACTCGCCGACGCGGGCGAGGCGGACTGGCAATTCATTCAGCCCAGCATCATGGGCACGCTTTTCGAGCGGGCCATTGAGCCTGAGCAACGCTCGCAACTTGGCGCGCACTATACCAGCGAGGCGGACATCAAAACGCTCGTTGAACCCGTGCTCATGGCTCCGCTCCGCCGCGAATGGAAGGCGTTGAAAGGCGAACTCGCCGCCGCCTACGCCAAAGGCAAGGGCACGCCCGCGCAACGCGACAAGCTCGCCGCGTTTCAAAAGCGTCTCGCCACCGTGAGCGTGCTTGACCCCGCGTGCGGCAGCGGCAACTTCCTTTACGTCTCGCTGCAACTGCTGCTCGATTTGGAAAAGGAAGCCATCACCTATGCCACGCAACTTGGCTTCAAGCTCACGCCACAAGTGAGCGTGCAGCAACTCCGCGCCATTGAAATCAATCCCTACGCTTTCGAGCTGGCGCAAGTGTCCGTGCAAATCGGCTTCCTGCAATGGCGGCGCGACAACGGTTTCGACAACGACCGCTCGCCCGTGCTGCAAAATCTCGACGGCTTCCAAAATGAAGATGCCTTGCTGGTGCCGCACTTCCGCAGCAAGGCCAGGACGTTGAAGGAAGCGCAGGCGGGCGAACACAAGGGCGACGATGCCTTGAAGTTCTACACCGAACGCGAATGGCCGAAGTGCGACGTGATCGTGAGCAACCCGCCGTTTCTCGGAAGCAGTTTTCTACGCCGCGAGCTTGGCGAATCCTATATTGACGCGCTCTTTACAAATTTCGGAAACAAAGTTCCCTCGGGCGCTGACCTGTGCTGCTATTGGTTCGAGAAGGCGCGTGATTTAGTCGAAAAAAGGAAGTGTAAACGCGCTGGCCTGTTGGCGACGCAAGGAATTCGCGGAGGCGCAAACCGCGAAGTATTAAGGCGTGTCAAAGAAACAGGTGACATCTTTTTTGCTGAGAGTGACCGCGACTGGATTCTTGCTGGCGCAAATGTCCACGTCAGCATGATCGGATTCGATGACGGAAATGAAAAAATGCGGATCCTCGACGGAAAGCAAATAGCGGACATCAACCCAAACTTGACGGCGCACAGTGACACAACCGAGGCCGTGCTTTTGTCGGCAAATGCCGGCATCTGTCTCCGCGCGAGCGAAAAAGGCGGAGACTTCACGCTCGACGAGGAACAAGGCGCGGATTTTTTCCGTCGCACAAATCCTCACGGCAAGCCAAACAGCGACGTAATTAAGCCATGGATTAACGGCGACATCTTGCTGAAAAGCCCTGCGCGAAAATTCATCATTGATTACTTCGGAGTAGGCGACGAAGCGACGGCTGCACAATACGAAGCACCTTTCGAGAATTTGAAAGCGAAAGTGTTGCAAGAACGACAAAACAACCGGGATGCGAGATTGACCAAACTTTGGTGGCTACACCGCAGAAGCGCGGAGGATATGCGAGTAGCAACAAAACCAATCCCGCGCTTCATTGTCACGCCAGCTTTATCAAAGCATCGCGTGTTTGCTTGGTTGGAACATCCGACTTTGCCAGACCATCAACTCTGTGTTTTTGCCCGCGCCGATGATTTTGCTTTTGGTGTGCTGCACTCACGTTTCCACGAAGTTTGGGCATTGAAACTCAGCACGCGGCTTGAGACGCGCCCGCGTTACACGCCGACAACTTGCTTTGAAACATATCCATTTCCGTTCGGGGACGATTTGCAGTTACCTGAACCGTCTCCGGCCAAAAAGACAAAGCATGACTCCGGCTGGGATGAGGTCATGGAGAAACGGTTCTATACCGTGAGAGAAGAACCGCCGGCTTACGGCGGCGGAGCGCCTCGCAATCCATCGCATAAAGAACATCGCGTCGCGATTGCCGCTGCCGCGAAGGAGTTGAACGAATTGCGCGAACGCTGGCTCAATCCGCCCGAATGGA
>CAYIOH010000030.1:8107-16194 GCA_964364975.1 uncultured Bifidobacteriaceae bacterium | reverse complement strand
CGATAGGACATCGTCGGCGCGCCGGAATGTTTCAGTTCCGGCAACCCTTCCGCCTTGTGTTCCAAAAACAGCGCGATGAACGAGTCCTTGCTCTCCTTGTTGAAAAAGCCGACGCCCCACAAGTTGTCCTGGTGCTCCTTGTCCACCTCACCCGTGCGCAATTTCCCGTCCGGGCCAATCCACACGCTGTCCGTGAACGAGTGTCCGGAGAAAACCCACTCGTCATCGCGCACGTACACCACGTCAAAATCTTTCACGGCCGTCATCCGGCCCAGTTTGTGGAACCACGGCAACCCCGCGTAGAAGCGGTACTCGACGTCAATGTTGAGCTGGCTCGGCGAAAACACCGGATGCACTGGCGAATACGGAAATCCCCACCGCCGGACAATCGTGCACAACGGCCCGCGCACGACTTCGTAATCCGGACACGCGTCCCACATCGTGACCCGCAATTTCTGGAAACCTCCCGAGTCTATGTAGTCATGCGCCCAGTCAATGCCCGGCGGCTCGCCGTGTCCCTCGCCGCCCGAAAACAATTCCAGCCCGTGCTCGCGCTTGAGGGTCAGCCGTTCGAGTTGCCCCATCTGCCGCGAGAGCGACGCCTTGAAAAACTGGTTCTCGATGTCCAGTCCGAACCCTTCGCCCGTGGTCACCAGGTCCGTCGGATACGCGGGCAACTCGGCGTCCGGGTTGCCATGTAACACCAGGAACGTCTGCGTCTGACGCGCCGGCGTGTCGGCCATGAACAGCAACTTGCACAAACGCTCGTTGCCCCGCCGCACTTCGCCGAACACCTGACACGGCACTTCCTTCAACGCGCCCTCGTTCACGCGCGCCACGCGAACCTCCCGCGTGAGCGAGGTCACCTGCTCCGTTGGAAAACTCAGCAAAACCTCCACCGGCTCCGCTGGCCGTTCCTGCCCGATCGTCTCCTCGATGGTCAAAGTCTTGAAATACCTCCAGCCTTTCGCCCAATTCCGCCACGGCGACGGGAGCGCGTCCACCGACTCAAATCGCGCCGCTGGCATCAACGGAGTTCCGGGGCTTTCCTCCTCCGCTTGCGCCTGAATCGCCGTGGTCCGCAACGAATGTGCGAGCGCGCGCGCCAGCCGGAAGTCCTTCCGCTGCCACGCCGCTTCGAGCAGCTTCAGCTTCTCTTCAAACCGGTCGGTGCGATCCCAATAGGTTGTCTCGCTCACGGCTTGAACTGCCTCCGCCGCTTTGCTTTTGGATTCCCCGGCGGCCGCCTGCGCCCGGAACCGGGCCAACCCCGGCAGTGACCAGCCCGCGAAACCAGTCAAACCAAGGCCCAGAAATGTCCGGCGCTTGATCGGCCAGGAGCCACGATTTGAAGTGTCAGGTTTTTCTTCGGGCGGCATGTTGGTTCGGCGCGAACGTCTAATCTCAGTGACCGGCACTGGCAGCGCGCGTCGGTCCAAGCCGATTATCTTGTAAAATCACTGACTCACAAATCAAAACGCATCGGCACTGGAGCGCCCTGGCGTTTTGGTCATTTGCCAAGGCCGGGTTTGAGCATGTGCTCTGGAATGAAATCCAAAAGCCGAAACTGATAGATGTTGGACCCTACTTCTGGGATGTCCACCTGCACACCATTCACAGTGCTGCCCAAGCCAGACTCGCTGAGGTCAAACGTGGACTCGGCTATATCCTCTGCGGAGATGGAGAAGTAGAAGGTGTTGCCCTTCTTCTTCCCAAACAATGGGGTGTCGCTTGTCGCAATGAGCTTGCCCGCATGATGCACCGCGAGGTGCGCCACCAGATACTTCGGTTCGGACAGAGTGCGGACAATCGTGAACTGAATCAGACCGTTTTCCTTCTTGGCGACTTTCACGGACCATTCCTTGGGGTGCTCGCGCACGTAGGCGGGAGCTATCTGCAGCTCCAAGGAAGCCAACGCTGTTGTGGAGAGTGTCGCTGCCATGAGGCAGCCCAATAGTGGGAGAAATGTCATTTTCATATAATGGGTTGGACGGGAAGTCTTGGAATTTGCTCCCGGCATAGTCGAGTCGCCTCCTTTAGTTGAGCAGAAGATTTTCTGTCTATCCGGCTTTGCGCTTGCCAGCGGGGGCAGAGCGTCGTTTTCTGCTTGCCAAGCATTTGCCCTGACCATGACCGCAAGTCCCAGTGTCGTCAACACCGAAGCCGCGACCGAAACTGCGACCGGCGCAAGTCAGCTTTTGAACACCTCTCATTAACACCGGGCTTCAGCCCGGTGGTTTGGCGCGGCGCCGAGGGAGAGCCGTTTCAACGGCTTTTTCGACAGCGTTGGCATCCCGGCGCAGAGCCGGCCAGCGAAGACCGTTGAAACGGTTCACAGTCGCCCCATCCGCCTTCACCCGGCTGAAGCCGGGTGTTAATGAGAGTTCAATTCGCAGGGATCAGTCCAGGTGAAATATCTCTTCCATGTTCGCCCACCACTCATCGGGCGCGTGACTTTCGAGGGGCTGCTGACATGGTTTGCAAACGGCCCACCACTTTTGCGTGGTCGGATCGGCGGCCATCTTCGCCATGTCGGCGACGAAGTCGCTGCCGACGTATTCGAAATAGCTGAACAGGTAAGGCTGGCCGTCGTCCAGTTGGCGCAGATAGATCGAGTAGTTCTGGATGTGGCACTGCGTGACCATCTTCAGCACGTCGGGCCAGGCGGCGGCGTGCAGCTTTTTGTATTCCTCGATTTTCTCCGGCCGGAGGCGGATGACCATTCCGTAGCGTTTCATGGTTTGTGTTTCATTTCGTGGCGAGGTCGCCAAGGTAGTTTCCGTAGGTGAGCAGCAGCACCGCGCCCACCAGCACCAGCAGCGCGAGGCCGATGGTGGTGTGCGTGAGTCGCCGGCACGTGCGCCACTCGCGCAGGACGACGCCCACCACGTTGCTGAAAAGGACGAGCATGATCATGTGGATGGCCCAGCTCGTGAACTTGTAGTGGCCCATGCGCACGTGGCCGAGGTTGTAGAAAAAGAATTGACCGTACCAGAACACGCCGGTGACGACCGCCATCGCCCAGTTGAGCGGCAGGCTGGCCTTCTCCGCTCCAGCCGGCAGCTCGACCAGTTCGCCCAGCGTCTTGTGCTTCCGGTGCAGGTAGAGGCAATAGATCGCCGTGGTGATGAACGCGCCCGTGTTCGAGAAGATGTAAACGACGTTCCCGCGCCACATGCCGGCGCCGTGGGCGGTGGCCACGTCGGCAATCGGTTCGCCGGCTTCCAACGCAAATCCGTAAACTGCGGAGAGCACGCCCGCCAGCAACGAGAGCCCGAGGCCTTTCGCCAGCGAGAACTCGCCTTTGTTTTGGTTTGCGGTGAGATCGAGTTCCTTGAACCGCCCGGCCAAGCCTGCGCCCGCGATGCCGATGGCGCCGACAACGATACCCGCGATGATCCACGTTGCTCCGGGTTTGCTGAGCGTGGAGACGAGCGTGCCTTTGACCAACGGAGGAATCAGCGTGCCCAACACGCTCGACAGACCGACCGCGATGGCGTAGGTGAGCGAGAAGCCGATGTAACGAATCGAGATGCCGAACGCCGTGCCGCCGATGCCATAGGCCGCGCCCAGCAGAAACGAATTGAGCATCGCGCTGCGGGGCGCTTCGCGCAGCACGCCGAAGAGGTCGGGAATCGTAACCAGCGCGCCGAGGATTGGCAGCAGGAACCAGCAGAACGCCGCTTGCGTGATCCAGTAGCTCTGCCAGGACCAGCCTTTGACGCGTTTCTCCGGCGTGTAACAGGTGGCGGCAAAGCACGCGCCGACAGCGTGCAGACCGACGCCGAGGAGAGGATTGGAGACGATGGGATTCATTTCATTTGTTTGGCGAAAAGTTCATCATCCACGGCTACGTGGAAGTCGCGCAATCGGAAATAGGTGGCTTTGCCGTCCGGGTCCGGGAACTCGGTGAGCGTCAGGGCGAAGTCGCCCTTTCCCCCGAGGCCGAAGCCAGGCTTCCACACTTGCACGCGACAGCCGATGCCATCGGGGCGCACGACGTCGCTCCGCACCGGGTCAATCAGCGACGCGGGATCAAGCGCGAGGTAGCCGAGTTCGGTGCCGTCGAGTTTGGCGAGCGCGGCGTTCTGGGCGGGATTGAGGCAGAAGAGTTGCGGGCCGCGCATCACGGCTACACGCCCGGCCTGACGCTGACGTCCCTTCACCAAGCGCCACGACATCGGCAAGTCGAGTATGACCTCGTCGCCGGATTTCCATTCGCGAGTCACTTCAAAGAACGCGCCTGACTTCACGACGCCTTTGGCGGGCTGGCCATTGACGGTCACGCTCGCGCCGCGCGCCCAGGCGGGGATGCGGAGTTGCAGCGGGAATTTCACGGGACGCGCCGGATCGAGTTGCAGTCGGATGCGGCCCGAGTTCGGGTAATCGGTTTCCTGCCGGATCGTGAGCGGCACGTTTTTGCCCACGGACAGCTTCGCCTGGGCGGACGTGTAGAGGTTTACGGCCACGCCATCGTCAGCGCGGTAGAACACCATCGCGGGAAGTTCGGCCACGATGCGGCGGAAGTTGCACGGGCAGCAGTAGGTGTCGGTCGGCCAATAAACGCGCTCGCCTTCGGTCGGCGCGAAGTAGCGGAGGCGGCGGCCGTCGGGCGATTGCGCGGCGAAGAGCGCGTTGTAGATCGTGCGCTCGATGAGATCTCCCATGCGCGCGTCGCCCCGGAGCCGGAGCAGGTTGTCATAGACGCGGAGTTGATACGCTGTGGCGCAAGTCTCGCCGAGGTCGCCTCGGCCATCCTGGTCGTCGGTCCAGATTTCGCACTGGCCGGCACCGCCGGTGATGTGCAAGCCGTCGTGGTGCAGCATGAAGTCGAGCGCGCGATCCGTCTGGCCGAGCAGGCGGCGGCCCGGCCGGGCGCGGTAAAGTTCGAGCTGCGCGAGGCACCGCGCTAGGTAGGCATAGATGTGCCCTTCGATGCCGGATCGTCGCCCGACGACGATGGGCAGGTCCCACTCCGGCAACGCCCGCGTCTTCGTGATGAAATCGAGATAGGACGCCGCGCCGGTCTGGCGGTGCAGCGCGAGCATCGTGCGCTCGATGCCGGTGACGGCAACATTCTGCGCCACGGAGGTCTGCTGTCCCCAATCCTTCGGCAGTGCGGACCAATTTCGCACGAGGTAATCAGCCGCCTTGCGCGCGGCGGCGAGCGAGCGTTCGTCGCCGAAATATTCGTAGTCGGCCAGCAAAGCCCAGACGACGTAGCCCATCTCGTGAATGTCCCAAAGGCCGCGGACGCGTTGCGGTGGCGCGATGATGCCGATGTAGCCGTCGGGTTCCTGCGCCTTGAGCGTCTCTTCAACGAGGTGCTGCTTCAACGCGAGCACGCGCGGATCGCCGGTATTGGCGGCAAACTTTACGGTGGCATCAATCAATTTGCCGAGGCCGATATAACCATCCTTGGCGGTCTTCGCCTTGAACGGTGGGAGGAAATCGCGGTCGGCGTCGAGCGCGAGCAGGTTGTTGGTGATCGTGATGGCGACCCGCCGGCCGATTTCGCCCCCGACCTGGACATCGCGCAGGTTAAGCGGGGTCATGGCATCCGCGGCTAGGCTGGCAGTGACCAGACAGCAAGCGGCGCCCGAGCCAGCGAGCAGACTCAGCCAGGTCTGGCGCAGAAGTCGGATTGGAGAAAAAGCGCAGCGGTTCATGGTTGCGTTCCTTTCGATCAAGGTTGCAGCGAGCGCCACAGTCGCAGCGGCGTCACCGGGGTTTGGAAGGTCTCTTCGTTTCATGGTGTTGTTTGCTGGTGGAAAAGCTTGGTATGTTTCATGGGCGTCTCCGTTCCTTATTTCTCCCCGGCTTGCGGGAGCGAACCGGAGATGCTTCGCCAAGCCGTGATGGAACGCTTCAAGTTTACTTCCGGATCTCCTTTGAGGTTGTAACATTGCAGGCCGATGGGGCCGGTGTAGCCGAGGGTGCGCAGCGTGCGCACGAAACCGGCCACGTCGTAGCTGCCGCGATCCAGCGTTTGGATCAACTGATTCCAATCCTGCTTCTGCGTGTCGCCCGTGTCTGCGCCGTTGATGCTGACGAAGAACAGCCTCGGCAGCGCCGCCTTGAGCACGGGCGCGGGATCGCGATCCCCTTCCACCTTGAGCCAGTGGCACAGGTTGAAGGTGGCTCCCACACCAGGGCGGTTCAGCTTGTTGGCCAGGCGCACGCCATCCTCGACGCGCTCCAGCCAGAACCATGTGTGCGGATAGAGCGCGATCTTCACGCCGCGTGGTTCGGCATAGTCGGCGATCTCGCGAAGTCGTGCCAGGGCCACCTCGTCGCCGTCCGGAGAGGACGTGGCAAACGCCTTGCCGCTTTTGGTGACTTTCATGGGCGCGATCCAGATGGCCGCGCCGCTGCCTTGCAGGTCTTCAATCAACTTGCGCACCGGTTCGGTGAGCGCGTTGGTGGCGGCGTCGAAGTGCGGTGTGAGGTAGGTGTTGTAGAGCTTCAGACCGCGGGCCTGGAGTTCCTTCAGCAGCGGAGCCACTTCATAACCGCTGGCGCTGAGACCATCATAGCCCAGCTCCTTGAGCATTGTCGTGAGTTCGGCAGACGGGAGGTTCAGACAGTTTTGAAACGCGAAAAATGGCTGGGGCGCGGGCGCGGAAGCGACGGGGTCCGCCGCGGGAGTGTCCGCGACGCACATTGCCAGCGCTGCCAGCACAGCGAAACTGAGGCGAGAAGATTTCATTTGGATTTCGTTTCTGGCTGGGTTCATGGGTTCCGGAGCGCGGCTGGTTCTGGTGCCCCGCGATCCCTGTTCCAATGGCGGTCGGCGAAGTTGAGATATTGCTGCCAGTCGTAAGCGGTGATGTCGTGGTCGCCCGTGCGGATGTGGTAGCCAATCGTCTGCCCGATGGGCGTGTTCACGGCGGGCATCTCGGTGACGCCCAGGCCGGGCAGGCCGAAGAGGCGATAGACTGGTTCAGCGTGCAGCCCGGCCAGAAACTCTCCGCGCGGGTCGGCCCAACGGTCAAGTTCCGCGCTGGCGATATAGACGGGGCGCGGCGCCATGAGCGCAATGAGCATGTGCTGGTCAACGGGCAGCGCGGATTCGTTGTTCCCGAACTGGCGGTAGTTCCGGCAATACCAGATGCCGGAGAGCGAATACGATGCCGCCACCGTCTCGCCGTAACGCCGGCGGCCCAGCGAGGCCCCGCCCTGGCCCGAGTTGTTCGAGATCGCGATGGCGAAGCGTTCGTCCTGCGCCGCCGCCCACAGCGCGGTCTTGCCTGTCCGGGAGTGGCCGAACACGGCGACCTTCTTCGCGTCAATCGCGCGATCGGTTTCGAGGTAATCCAGCGCCCGGCTCAAGCCCCAGGCCCAGATGCCGATGGAACCCCACTCGTCATCGGCGAGCTCCGTGCGGCCGGACTTCTTGAGCAAGTAGCCGCGCACGCCCTGCTTCCACCCGTCAGGTGCCTGGAGGCTGCCCGAGCCGTGGCGGTCTTGTTCGATGTCCGCCCCGGCGAAGGTGGCGACCGCGTAACCGCGTTTCAGAATCATCTCCAACGGCCAGCGGCTGGCATTCTCGCCGCGTTTGGTCTTCGTCGCGCGCGAAGGCTTAATGGCCGGGTCCGCATGAACGCCCTGGTTGCCATAGCTCAGGCCGAGGAAAGCGGGTGCGGGCTTCGGCGCGGCGTTCGGGATAAACAACAGCAGGTCAATCCACGGCGCGTTTGTATCTTCGAACAGGTGAAGGGTGACTTCCTTCCGCGTGGCCAATCCTCCCAAGGCTTGCGGTTCGATGCCCGTGGTTTCAAATTTCAGCCGCGTCGCGACGGGCGGTGTCAGACCATAGACATTCGTCGCAAAGACGCGCAGGATTTCTGGACGGCGCGTTTCCCGCCACATCTTCGGATTGGGGACTGGCTGGCCGTCGAAGCACACGAGCGGATCGGGCAATTCGTACTTGGGCACCTTGGACTCGTCGTAATTGGTGTCTGGAGGCTCCTGAGCGTGCAGCGCAATCAACGGCACCAGCAAGAGCGCGGGGAGGGTGAGCAGGAGTTGTTTCATGGTGCGGTTCGATGAATTGAGTTTCTTGACGCCATGGTGCAAGGACGCGG
>CAYIOH010000030.1:0-8097 GCA_964364975.1 uncultured Bifidobacteriaceae bacterium | reverse complement strand
AGGACGCGGTTCAGGCTTCCAGTTGCCACGGCGCGCGGTGCGCGCGGGTGAGCAGCTTGTTCGCTTCGTCATTTCCCACGAAGCGCTCGGTTTCAGGATTCCACTTGAGCTTGGCGCCCGACTGGATGGCGATGTGGCCGAGCTGGCACATGCTCGCGGTGCGATGGCCGATCTCGGCGGGAATCATCGTTTCCTTGCGGCTCTTGATGCAGTTCACGAAGTCCTGCTTTTCGGTGATCAGCGGAAACGCCACGTCGTTCGGGCCAGGCTTCCATTGCAAGAGCGCTTCGTCGGAAGCGATGAAGCCGTCCGGCTTGAACCAGGTGTTTTCGATCCAACCCTCGGCGCCCTCGACGCGGACGAACGGCCGCCCGGCATTGGTGTAAATCACTTCGATACCGCTGGCGTAGTGATAGCGAACCTCGAAGCGTTGCAGCACGTCCCGGAGGTTGTCCTTGGGGAACTCGCCCTCGCCCTCGATCTCGACCGGGCCGGTGCGCTCGGTATTCAGCGCCCATTGCACGATGTCGAGAATGTGCGTCCCCCAGTTCAAAATCACCCCGAGGCTGTAGTCGCGGATGTGCATCCAGCCGGGGCCTTTGCCGGTGTAATCCAGCCCGGCCTTCGGGTAATGGACGCGTTGCTCGGTGTAAGGCCTGGCCGGCGCGGGGCCTTGCCACAACTCGTAATTCAACTCCGGCGGCACGGGCATGGGCGCGGGATTCTGCGCCAGCGGCGCCGGGTCCTTGGGCACGCCGGCGAACACGCGCTTCACCTGACCGATGCGCCCGTTGCGGACCACCTGACAAAGTTTCAAGAACCGCTCTTCAGCGCGCACCTCGGTGTCGGTGCGGAAAATCCGTCCGTGCTGCTTCACGGCTTCCGCGATGGCCCGGCCTTCGGCGACGGATAGCGAGATGGGTTTCTCCAACGCGATGTCCTTGCCCGCCTTGGCCGCCGCGATCGCCATGTAAGCGTGCCAATGGTCCGGTGTGGAAATCATCACGGCGTCCACGTCTTTGCGGGCGAGAAGCTCGCGGAAATCCTGGTGCATGGCGCAGCCCTTCCAAGTGCCGCTGGGCGACTTGGCCGCGTAGGCTTCCTCGACCTTTGCCCTGGCCTTCTCCATGCGCCACGAATCCACGTCGCACACCGCGACGACCTGGGTTTCTTCCGACCAGAGGTGCCACGGCAGGTTGGCGTGGAACACCTGTCGCCCCGTGCCGATGAAGCCCAGGTTGATACGGTTGCTGGGTGCAACTGAGCCGTCAACTCCCAGAATGCGTGCGGGCACGATCATCGGCCCTACTAACGCCGCACCGGCGGCGCCAGTGGCGCGGCGGAGGAAGGCGCGGCGGGTGAGCGTGCTTCTGGGTTTCCTGATCCGGGTTGTGGCGTTCATGGGTTTTGAGTCGGCAATAGCTCTTGATCGTCAGTCTGCCCCTTCAAAGGCTCCGGAGGGAAGGGCCGAATCGCGGATCGGCATGGCGCAATCGACGGTGGGGGCAGGTAAGCCACGGATGTATTCAAAACGAGGATGAGCCGCAGGGAGAGTTTCATGACGCCTCATCGAATTCGCCAAGTTGCAACGGGTAGCGGCCATGCTCGCGCACGAGGTTCACGATGTAATCGTAGGTGGGTCCCGACACGCTGCTGCTGACGGAGTGGTCGGATTGAAAAATGAACCCGCCGCCCTTGGCCGCGTTGAGCTTGCGCAGCACTTCGCGGCGAATGGCGTCGCGATCACTGCTTTCCCAAACTTGGATGTCGCTGTTGCCGCAGAAGCCGATGCGGTGTCCGTATTGCTGGC
This sequence comes from uncultured Bifidobacteriaceae bacterium, assembly GCA_964364975.1. Classification (GTDB taxonomy): domain Bacteria; phylum Verrucomicrobiota; class Verrucomicrobiia; order Limisphaerales; family JADLHS01; genus JALOTT01. The sequence goes on along the minus strand of CAYIOH010000030.1, from coordinate 6,287 downwards.
GCAATTCCACGACGTCCATGCCCGCCTTGGCTTCGAGCGGGTTGTAGGAATCAATGCCCATTTCCACGAAGTCGGCGAAGATGGCCTTCACATTGCCGCAGCCGTGGTAGATCACCGGCAGGCCGTGCGCGTGCGCCACCTCGGCCATTTGCGCGACCCACGGTTTGAAAAATTCCCGCCAGTAACGCGGCGACATGAACGTGCATTTCTTGTAGGCCACGTCGCCCCAGATGACGAAGCCATCCAGCAAACCCTTGCCCGCTTCTATTTCGGCCTTGGCCATTTCCAGGTAAAACGCGCCGAGGCGATTGATGACCGCGCCCATGCGCTCCGGATGTTCCGCCATCCACATCATGGCGTTTTCCTGGCCGATGAGTCGCGTGAGGCACTCGCTCGCCTCGATGATGCTGCCGTAAACCGGGAAGTCGGGCCAAAGCGATTTTACGGTTTCGATCCACGCGGGCGAGTTGCGTTGGAAACCGTCGCCCACGCCGGCGATCTGGTTGTCGCCCGGCTGAAAGAAACGTCGGCGGTCACATGGATCGTCGAACATCGCGCGCTCCAGTTTCTCGAACGTGTCCGTTTCCCACGCGCGCATCTCCGGCATGGGAAACTCGAAATGCTTGTGCATGATGGTGCCGAAACCGGTCTTCACCACTACTTCCTCGGCGGTTTCGCTCAGCGTCTCGAACGGGCGAATCCACGGGTCCATATTGGGCACGGTGACGATCCAGTCGAGGTCGTAGTGATAATAAGGATTCGCGTCGGCGGGCAGACCCAGTTCCTTGCGCCAGCGCTCGATGAAGCTGCCCCAGAAAAAATCGCTGATGGGAACGCGATCCGGCTCCTCGTGCCGCAGCGCCTGGTTCATGCGCTGGAGTTTGTTGAGGCAATTCTCCGTCCTTGGGGCGGTGGGGTCGGACTTCACGGCGGTGTCAAACATGCCTTTCATGGAACGTCTCGTGGGAAAGCAATATCAGCGGTCCCCTGATTTTACAATCGGATACAGCCCAAGGTGCCGTCTTAATTTGGATTTACATACACAAGCGGGGCGTAGTGCAAAACAATTTTCATAACCACACCAACCACAGCCAGGATGATCCCCGCTATCAGGATTGCCTTCTTGTCGTCTGGTTTCAGTTTCATCGCCTTGTCCTTCCGATCTGGTATGAGACCCCAACTTTCATGGCACTCTGTGCTGGGTCGGCTGGTGACAATTCTAATGTCGCTTGAACTCCTCCGCCAGTTTCATCGCCATCTGCGCCCACTCCCAGAGCCGCTGCGGCTGGTAGCGCACGGTGGAGATGTCCTTCATGATGAGTTCGACGTGGCAACCGCGCGCCTGCTCCAGCACGGTGCGCAACTCGGCGCGCATCTCGGGCAGGCGGAAATTGTCTTCGGCGAAAAACGCGGGGTTGGGCTTGTAACTGAAGACGTATTTGTCCTGCACGTTCTGCACCGCGCGGTTCACCTTGATGCGGTAATTCATCGAAATTTTCCGCAGGTTCGGAATGCGGCGCAGCAGGTCCAGCTTGAAGTCGAGCGGTTCGCAACAGCCGTAGTAGTTCAGTCCCCAGCGCGAGAGCCACGGCAGGTCGTGCCGCAAGGCATGTTCCCAGTGCATCTCCGGCGAGACTCCCGAGAAGATTTGCGCATTGGAACAACCCCACATTTGGCGCGGCTGGACGCCCGTGGCGGCAGCGGCGGCGGGCAGGGCTTTGGTGTAACCGTAGCCGCCGGAGCCGATACGCGTGTTGTTGCTGTCGGACGACAGAAGATTCTGCGCTGCGAACTGGTCCAGCTCGGTCATCCAAGCGGAGGCGAGACGCTGCACGCAGGCATCCACGAAATCCGGGCGGTCGTGGAGATCAAGCATCGCCTCGGTCACGCCGTACCACCGGATCAAGTAATCCCACGGCGTGTACCAGATGTGCGTCTGGCCAACTTGCTTTACGGGCAGGAGGCCCTGGCAGATTTCGCTCATCCCCACGAATCGGAAGTCGGTGGCGGTGCGGTTGTGCGTGATGCGCGGCATCCTGATCTTATCAATGTCTTCGGGCTGGCGAATCTGGATATTGAAATGGCGCGACACGATCGGGTTCGCCTCGTCGGTTTTCGCCACGTCCACATCCTCGATGATGCCGAAGTCGGTGCTCTCAATGGCGAGCGGGCACTCGATGAAATCGGACACGATCATATCCGCCGGCAGGTGTCGCCATTGGTAGAGCGTCTGGCGCAGCGTCGTCTCCCAATCGCGCGCCCACGGGTGTTCCGTCTGGAGCGTCAACTCGTCGCCGACATTCATCTCGTGCCACGGAATTTCGTTGATCCACACCATCGGCCGGGCGGATTCGAGGTCGTTCAGCCGTCGCCACAGTTCGGCCTTCTCGCGATGCACCGGCAGCGCGGCGATGCGCGCCAACTCACCGACGAGGCTGCGCAGAACTTCCTTTTCCCGCGGCGCAAGCCGGATTTCTTCCGCAACGATCGGCGGCGAACGATGGCTGGGGTCGTGGATCACGGGTTCTTAAACCGGAGAAGAATTCTCCGTCCTTGTGGTGGGGTAGCCGGACTTCGCGGCTGTGTCAGACTCCGTCAAACCCGGAACCTTGGCGCTTGTCGCACGCAGCCGGGAAATCGGGTTTTGCATTTGAGCAATCGCCAGCCACAGCCGGCATGGCCGGATTCAATCCGCACTCTCCGCAGCTTGCCGCAACGCGAGAAACGCTTCCTTCAACGCCTGACTCACCGCGCTGTCCGCTTCTTGAAGAACAAGCACTTGGTATTGGTCGAGAAAATCTTTCCGCAGGCGATGAAACAAATGCAGGAAGTGGCGCAAGAATCCTATGCAGTCAAGAATCGCGATTTCAACCCCGCCTGTTTCGTCATACTTGGAGCGGGCGTATTCGCGGATGTCATCTGCCACAGCCTCGGTTGAAATGAACATATAGTTTTGAACGTGCTTCCCTTGTGCGGCGATTTTCTGGAGCGCGCGGTCAATGTCGCCGCGCTGCACAGCCTTGTTCTTCATTTCGCACACAGTCACCACCTTGTCGTCACCCAGCACCCTGATTTGAATGGCGCCCACCGCGCCCGTTTGTTCGCCGGCTGAGTTGTCGGCGGTGAGTTTGACCAAGCGTTCGTCGAGTCCCGCTTTTGCCGTTTTGTAGGCGGCAGCAACAATCAAGACCGGCAAACGGCTTGAACCTTTGCAGCGAAGATGCTGCTCGATCAGATTCACCGTGTCCTCTGTCGAAAGCGGCAGCGCGTTAGGCACGGGGTTCAGCCCCGAAAGCAGTGTCCTGATCCGCGCTTTGCGCGCAGCTTGCGAGAGAAGAGGACGGGAGCGGAGCGTGTGATTCATCTCGTTACTGTTTGCCCAAGAATTCAAGCAACAACTGAAAGCTGTTGTCATCGTTCACGCCGGGGAACACGGCCTTGAGTTTGAAATAAGCCTCCGCGTTGAGAAGAATGGATTCAGCAGCCGGTTCGTTTCCCTCGCGAACGGTCAAACTCGGAGAAACGCCTTCAAGTTTCCTCAACACGAATTCACTGAGCTTCGCGGTGTCGAATTCGCCGAGCACGCGCTTCAATTCCCGAAACGTCGCGATGGTCAGCCACACTCTCACCATCCCGACACCGATCACTTCGCCGATTACGGTGAACAGATAGACGTTCGGGTCGTTGGGCGGCGGCACGTCGAAGTAAGGCTGAATCTTTGCTCCGGCTGATGTGGTTATCGAATATCGCTTGTGGCCGGTCGCCTTGTCGAAGACCCAAAGATTGCGGCTTGCTTTGCGTGCTCCGCCACCGCTGTCGTGCCACTCCGCGTAAAAATCCTTCGGGTCTGGGGCAACCATTGGTTCTTCAAAATAGAGAAACTGGCGCAAGCTTTCCTGCCACAAGAGCCAGCCCGTCCGCATGTCTGGCTCGTTGCCTTTGGGCGCAGTTTCGCGGACTTTCTTTGTGCGCTGCTGAATGAGCGCGGCATACTGCTGGAAAATTTCTCGCATCGCCTTGTCTGCGGCTACGTTTGTCGGTGGAACGCGGATGGAACGAGTCGCGGCAGGGTGCATGAAGGTCTGGCCTAACGCTTCCGCGAGGTCGGCATCCGAGCGGTAGCAGAGCATCTTGTGTTCGACGCCAAGGCCGTCGTGCATGATGTCAATGTTCAGATTGCTCCATCCTCTTACCGGGATGCCTTTTGCTTTGCAGTAAACTTCCGCCCAATCGCCCTCCTCAAACTTACGCCCCATCATGTAGGCGATTTTCGCCGCGAGCAACGCGTGCGCCCTTGTCCTTTGGTCGGGTTTGAATGCTGGCAGTGTTTGGACTTTGGCCATGTCAGGCGAAGGTGAGTTGTTTGGATTGGAGTTTCAGTTTGGGCGCGGCTTCTTCTGCCGCCATTCGGAACTCCTCGAAACCAAGCGAAACCAGTGTGTCGGTGACAGCGACGGCCAACCATTCCGCGTAAAGCTTCCGGTAGTCAACCTCCGCGGCACGGTCAACGTGAAGGTAACGGACCAAGTATCGCTCGGCGCTGTCGGTCAGCCGGCTGCGCACGAATTCAGCGGCGGCGGAGACAATTTGCTCTTTGGTCTGCACAGTGAACGCGCGTGCGATTTCGGTTTTGCGGCAATGCAAAACCAAATCGTAGCCGACCGCGTTTTCGGACACGAACTGCTTGAACGTGCCGTGTTCCTTGTCGAAAGTCTGCGTTCCATCCACGGCGAATCCGGCATCTACGAGCGCCCCTTGCAAGGCATTCCATACTTCATCGGACGAATTGTGGAAAATCACCGTCATCCATCCTCCGGTTTTGAGCACGCGCCGACATTCGCGGAACGCTTTGCAAAGCAGCGCGCGGTATTCCTGCGCGCCCTTGCCTTGGACGGCGTTGATGATTGCTTCCTCCGCTATCTCCGTGCGTTTGCCCAGCCAGCTTTCCCAAAGGAAATTCATTTCCGAATAGTTGATGTTTCCGCCGAATGGCGGGTCGGTGAAGATGTAATCCACCGACTTGTCGGGAACGTGCGTCAGATGACACGCCGATTGCGTGCGGACTTCAATCTCTCGCGGAAAGCGCGGCGCGGTTTTGAAGTACCAGCTGATCGTGTTTGCTTTGCGGGCGAACGTTCGGAACACGTTTTGCTCGTTGATGATGAATGGGACGTTGTAGTTGGCCGTGTTGCCGCTGCCGCCCCAAAATCTAAATTCCGAAAAAAGGGTCACGCGCTGGTAGAGCGATGTGAGCGTGAACAGCAATTTGTCGCGCATGTCCTTGTCCGGCCATCGAGAGGCTGCGTCCCAAAGATGAGCCATCGCGTGAAGGGCACGGGGTGTGTAAGCCTTGTCCACAGTTGTAATTCCGGCTGCGATGGGCTGTCGTGTGTTGAGGCCCGGCGGGAAGGCGTCGGTGGGATACCACAAACTATCCGGCACGCCCGCGCGCTCGATGCACTTTAACTGAGCCAAGTCAAAGTCATCAAGCGGTGCGTTTGATTCCTTCAGACTGCGAGTGCAACATTTGTAGCCGACTTGAACCGGATGCCGTTTTGTCCGCTTCAGGCCGCGTTTTTTCATGTGTTTCTTGCAGTGCGGACAATCGAACTCCGAAAGGATTTTGCTTTCACGCACGCTTTCGTGTTCGTCGCGCGCCACGTCCCAAAGAACGAATTCGCGCTCACAGTGCGGACACATGACGCCGTAGCTCCAGACCGTGTAGAGCATCGGCACTGGCTCGCCGCAGGAGCGGCAGTGCGTGTCATAAAGCAAGTGTTCGAGTGTTGTGGAAGATTCAAGCACCGCATGGACTGCCCGCAAATACTTGTCGGCGTCCGCCGGCGTGTTGAGATTGCGAGCGATGAAAGCCGCGGCAGGCGACAGATCGCTCAACAACGCCTTGCGCCCTCGCTGCGTGGCAGCAACGCCTGTCATGCCAGAGCCGCAGAACGGGTCGAGAACCACGTCGCCGGGTCGCGTGTAATACTCAACCAGCTTTTCAATGCCTTCGGGCGGAACTTTCGTGTGGTAAGTGTGGGCGTCGTAAACGTAGGTGTTCTTGCCCGCAGTGATGTCACCGTAAAAAGGCTTGCCCACCCGTTTGGGCGCTCTCTCGGTGTCAAAGAGCACTTTCCTTTCGGCACCGGCAGCATTGCCATTGACGCGATAAGGTGGCGCGTCTTCATGCAGTGTGGTAACGCCGCTCTGCTGACGTTTGGCTTTACTGATGCGTCTGGTTTTCTTGGGCATTTGATTTGCGCTTGCGGGACAATACCAACTCCTCG